>NZ_JBHXSC010000007.1:13761-164476 GCF_042716505.1 Streptomyces sp. NPDC058674 | reverse complement strand
GTATCAACTTCTGGCGTTGATTTTTGGCACGCTGTTGAGTTCTCAAGGAACGGACGCTTCCTTCGTACTCACCCTCTCGGGCTTTCCTCCGGGCTTTCGTTCTGTTCTTGCGTTTCCGACTCTATCAGACTCTTTCGTGTCCGATTCCCGGTCGAAGCGGGCTTCGCTTTCCAGGTATTCGCTTTCGCGCTTTCCTTTTCGGCGATTCCGACTCTATCAGATTCGATTCCGTGTCGTTTCCGACCGGTTTGAATTCCGATGGCCTTCGGGGGGCCTTTTCCCTTTCGGGTGGACCAGACTTTATCAGGTCTCCCCGAGCAGTTGATCCCACCCGCCCGCGTGCGTTCCAGACACACATGTGTGCCGGGGAACGGTGCGGGGTGGAGACGCAAACGTACTGGAGCGGGGCCCCCGGATGCAAATCCGGTTGCCCCGCTCCCGTGCGGTCGCTACGGCGAGGTCAGACCTCGACCACGACCGGGAGGATCATCGGGCGGCGACGGTAGCTGTCCGAGACCCACTTGCCCATCGTGCGGCGGATGAGCTGCTGGATCTGGTGCGGCTCCGCCACGCCGTCGGAGGCGGCGCGGGCGATGGCCTCCTCGATCTTCGCGATGACCGGGCCGAAGGCCCCGTCGTCGATGCCGGAGCCCCGGGCCTGGATGTTCGGGCCGCTCACGACCTTGCCCGTGGTGCTGTCCACCACGACGTAGACCGAGACGATGCCCTCGTCCCCGAGGATCCGGCGGTCCTTGAGCGAGGCCTCCGTCACGTCGCCGACCGAGAGGCCGTCGACGTACACGTAGCCGGCCTGGACCTTGCCGGAGATGCGGGCCTTGCCGTCGATGAGGTCGACGACCACGCCGTCCTCGGCGATGACGATCCGGTCCTTCGGGACGCCGGTCAGGGCACCGAGCTCGGCGTTGGCGCGCAGGTGGCGCCATTCGCCGTGGACCGGCATCAGGTTCCGCGGCTTGCAGATGTTGTAGAAGTACAGCAGCTCGCCGGCGGAGGCGTGCCCGGAGACGTGCACCTTGGCGTTGCCCTTGTGCACGACGTTGGCGCCCCAGCGGGTCAGGCCGTTGATCACGCGGTAGACCGCGTTCTCGTTGCCCGGGATCAGGGACGACGCCAGGATGACGGTGTCACCCGGGACGATCCGGATCTGGTGGTCGCGGTTGGCCATGCGGGACAGGGCCGCCATGGGCTCGCCCTGGGACCCCGTGCAGACCAGGACGACCTCGTGGGCCGGCAGGTCGTCGAGGGTCTTGACGTCCACGACGAGGCCCGGCGGGACCTTCAGGTAGCCCAGGTCACGGGCGATGCCCATGTTGCGGACCATCGAGCGGCCGACGAAGGCGACCCGGCGGCCGTACTCGTGGGCGGCGTCCAGGATCTGCTGGATGCGGTGCACGTGGCTGGCGAAGCTCGCCACGATGATCCGGCTGTGGGCGTTCGCGAAGACCGTGCGCAGGACGTTGGAGATCTCGCGCTCGGGCGGTACGAAGCCCGGGACCTCGGCGTTCGTCGAGTCCGAGAGGAGGAGGTCGATGCCCTCTTCGCTCAGACGCGCGAAGGCGTGCAGGTCGGTGAGACGGCTGTCCAGCGGGAGCTGGTCCATCTTGAAGTCGCCGGTGCACACCACCATGCCCGCTCCGGTGCGGATGGCCACGGCCAGCGCGTCCGGGATGGAGTGGTTGACCGCGATGAACTCGCAGTCGAAGGGGCCGAGGTTCTCGCGCTCGCCTTCCTTCACCTCGAGGGTGTAGGGGCGGATGCGGTGCTCCTGCAGCTTGGCCTCGATGAGGGCCAGCGTCAGCTTGGAGCCGATCAGCGGGATGTCCGGCTTCTCCCGGAGGAGGTACGGGACGGCGCCGATGTGGTCCTCGTGGCCGTGCGTGAGCACGATGCCGTCGATGTCGTCGAGGCGGTCCCTGATGGACGAGAAGTCCGGCAGGATCAGGTCGATGCCCGGCTGCTCCTCTTCGGGGAAGAGGACGCCGCAGTCGACGATCAGCAGACGGCCGTCGTACTCGAAGACCGTCATGTTGCGGCCGATCTCGCCCAGACCGCCCAGGGGCGTGACCCGCAGGCCGCCCTTCGGGAGCTTCGGCGGGGGACCGAGTTCAGGATGCGGGTGGCTCAAAAGTATCTCCTCACCACACACGCCACGTACCTGAGGCACGTGGCGTGTATGTCATTCGTGCTCTTGCTGTTGTCTGTTTCGGTCGTGCTTATTCAGTTGTGAAGTCTGTTGTCAGAGCTGTACCCCGCCGGCGGCAAGATCGATCTTGAGCTGGGCCGTCTCTTCGGCGGTCAGCTCGACCAGCGGGAGCCGCAGCGGGCCCGCGGGCAGGCCCTGCAGGGTGAGCGCGCCCTTGGTCGTCATGACGCCCTGGGTGCGGAACATACCGGTGAAGACCGGGAGCAGCTTCTGGTGGATCTCCGCGGCCTTCTGGACGTCTCCGCCCAAGTGGGCCTCCAGCATGGCGCGCAGCTCGGGGGTGACCACGTGGCCGACCACCGAGACGAAGCCGACCGCGCCGATCGACAGGAGCGGGAGGTTCAGCATGTCGTCGCCCGAGTACCAGGCCAGGCCGCTCTGCGCGATGGCCCATCCGGCGCGGCCGAGGTCGCCCTTGGCGTCCTTGTTGGCCACGATACGGGGGTGCTCGGCCAGCCGGACCAGGGTCTCGGTGTCGATCGGGACACCGCTGCGGCCGGGGATGTCGTAGAGCATCACCGGCAGGCCGGTGGAGTCCGCGACCGCCGTGAAGTGCCGGTAGAGGCCCTCCTGCGACGGCTTGCTGTAGTAGGGCGTCACGGCCAGCAGGCCGTGGGCCCCGGTGCGCTCGGCCTCGCGGGCGAGCTCCAGCGTGTGGCGGGTGTCGTTGGTGCCGATGCCGGCGACCACGTGGGCGCGGTCCCCGACGGCTTCGAGGACGGCTCGTACGAGGTCGCTTTTCTCCGCGTCGGTGGTGGTCGGCGACTCACCGGTGGTGCCGTTGACGATCAGGCCGTCGTTGCCTGCGTCCACCAGGTGGACGGCGAGCCGCTGCGCGCCGTCGAGGTCGAGTGCGCCATCCGCCGTGAACGGCGTGATCATGGCGGTGAGGACCCGCCCGAAGGGGGTCTGCGGAGTCGAGATCGGAGCCATGGGTAACACGCTACTCGCTGCCACGCTCGCGGTGTCCCCTCGGGGCACGTCAACGGGGTGTTGGACACCGGCACTGCCTGCTCGGGGGTTCAAGCAGTGCCGGGTCCGTTTGATCAGCCTAGATGAACTTTCCGAAACGCCGCAATACGGACACTTGGGACTTGAGTCCGTACATCCGTACGTCGCGGGTGTACCGCCCCTTACGGGGCAACGCGACCGTTGCCGTTGAAGGCCGCGTAGGTGAGCGGCATGAGCTCCGCCCAGTGCTGCTCCATCTTCTCGCCGACCATCTCGATCTCCCGCTGCGGGAAGGACGGCACGGCGGCCAGCTCGTGCTGCGTACGGAGACCGAGGAAGTGCATGAGCGAGCGCGCGTTGCAGGTGGCGTACATCGAGGAGAAAAGTCCGACCGGCAGGACCGAACGGGCGACCTCTCGGGCCACGCCCGCGGCCAGCATCTCTCGGTACGCCTCGTAGGCCTGGCGGTAGGAGTCCTCCATGGCGCGGGCGGTCAGCTCCTGCTGCGCCGCGGTGCCCTCGACGAAGACGTACTTGCCCGGGCGGCCCTCCTGGACGAGCTTGCGCTCGGCGTCCGGGACGTAGAAGACCGGCTCCAGCTCCCTGTAGCGGCCGGATTCCTCGTTGTAGGACCAGCCCACGCGGTGGCGCATGAACTCGCGGAACACGAAGATCGGGGCGCTGATGAAGAAGGTCATCGAGTTGTGCTCGAAGGGGCTGCCGTGGCGGTCGCGCATCAGGTAGTTGATCAGGCCCTTGGAGCGCTCCGGGTCCTTCGTGAGCTCTTCCAGCGACTGCTCGCCGGCGGTGGACACCCGGGCCGCCCAAAGCACGTCCGAGTCGGCGGCGGAGTGCTTCACCAGCTCCACCGTCACCTCACTGCGGAAGCTGGGTTTGAGATCTGAAGCGGCGGTGTCGCTCACCGGGGGTCCTTCCACACGTGCGTCCTGGGCGCGCCCACTCTACGTCGCCGGCCGCGGCCCTCCGCGCATGCGCCGACGGCGCCGGCGCCGCCCTCCGGAGCTGACAGGGCGCCATGAAATTCGGCCGATGTCCGCACATCCGGCACCGATTGGGCGGCTCGGACGTCATACCGGGTAGCACGCACGCCCATCTGCCGCCCCCGTGCCGGGGGCCCGACCGTGAGGAGAGTCGCTCCCTTGTTCCGCCGGCGCGAGCCCGTCCCGTTCGCCTTCGTCGCCGAGGCCGACCGTTTCCGCAGCAATGTCACTCCGCCGCCGCGCGAGCGTCCGAGCACGACCCAGTTGGCCGCCCGTAGTCTGGTCGGGCTCACCGTGGTGGCGGGACTCGCCGGTTCGCTCCTCTTCGGCATGCCCGCTCTGCAACCGAGTACGGCGCCCGAGAAGTCGCAGCAGTCGGAGGCGTCCGAGGGGCGGTAGCCTCACGGGCACAGCCCAACCGAACGTGCATGTGAGTGAGGTACAGCCGTGCCCCTGCCCTTCCTGACGGCCGACGGTGCGTTCGACGCCGATGACGACGGCGACGACGTACTCCCCCACGCCGACCACGACCGCTGGCGGCGGCCCTACCGGCCGGGTCCCTGGCGGGTGGCCATGGCGGCACTGCTGCTCATGCTCTCCGCCTTCATGCTGCTGGCCACGATGATCATCGCCTTCGCGGGCGCCTGGGGCGGGGCGGCCGGCTGCCTGGTCGCCGCCCTCGCCGTGATCGCCTCGGCGGTGCAGCTGCTGCGCGCGGGCGTCTGGGTGAGCCGTACGGGCCTGCGCCGGGTCGGCTTCCTCAGGACCCGCTCGATCGCGTGGAGCGAGGTCGCCGAACTCCGGACCGTGCAGCAGCCGGTGCGCTGGCTCGGGCTGCCGAGGACCGTACAGGGGCAGGCGCTGACGGTGGCCGGGCTCGGCGGAGCGGAGCAGCCGGTCCTGCTGACCGACCACAACGCCGACTTCCTGTCCCGGTCGGAGGCCTTCGACCGGGCCGCCGAGACGCTGGGGGCCTGGGCCGAGGAGTACCGGCCCGTGGCCGCCTGAACCGCGCCGCGCGGCCGGTGGAGGCCCGTACGGGGATCAGTCCCGTACGGGCCTCTCCCGTACGGGCCTCTCCCGTACGGGCTCCGCGTCGTGCAGGGCGATCGCCCGCTGCATGGCCTTGCGCGCCCTCGGGGTGTCGCGGGCGTCGCGGTAGGCCACGGCCAGTCGGAACCAGCTGCGCCAGTCCCCCGGCGCGTCCTCGGTCTCGGCCTTGCGGCGCGCGAAGACCTCGTCGGCGGAGTCCCGCAGGATCCGGCCGTACCCGTCCCGCTCCAGCTCGTCCACGGGCAGGCCGCCCTCGGCCTCCAGCTCCGTCGCGAGCAGGTGGGACCTGGTGACGAACCGGGTGTTCTGCCAGAGGAACCAGATGCCGATCACCGGCAGGATCAGCACGGCCACCCCGAAGGTGACGGTGGTCCAGGTGCCGTGCCGGATCAGCATCAGGCCCCGGCTGCCGGCCAGGACGAGGTAGACCACCAGGACGGCGGCCGTGAGGAAGTACGTGATCTTCGCGCGCATGGTGGTGCCGTCAGCCCAGGTCGAGGAAGTGTTCCAGGCCGAACGTGAGGCCCGGGGCCGCCGTGACGCGGCGGACGCCGAGCAGGATGCCCGGCATGAAGCTGCTGTGGTGCAGCGAGTCGTGACGGAGGGTCAGGGTCTCGCCCTCGCCGCCGAGGAGCACCTCCTGGTGGGCCAGCAGGCCGCGCAGGCGGATCGCGTGCACCGGGACCCCGTCGACGTCGGCGCCGCGGGCGCCGTCGAGGGCGGTGGCCGTGGCGTCGGGCTGTGCGCCGAGGCCGGCCTCGGCGCGGGCCGCGGCGATGAGCTGGGCCGTGCGGGTCGCGGTGCCGGAGGGGGCGTCGACCTTGTTCGGGTGGTGCAGCTCGACGACCTCGACGGACTCGAAGTAGCGCGCCGCCTGGGCGGCGAACTTCATGGTGAGGACGGCGCCGATGGAGAAGTTCGGCGCGATGAGCACCCCGGTCGCCGGCGAGGCGGCGAGCCAGGTGTTCAGCTGCGCGAGACGGTCCTCGGTCCAGCCGGTGGTGCCGACGACTCCGTGGATGCCGTGGCGGACGAGGAAGTCGAGGTTGTCCATCACCGAGGCCGGGGTGGTCAGCTCGACGGCGACCTGGGCGCCGGCCTCGACCAGCGTCTCCAGCCCGTCGCCACGGCCCAGGGCGGCCACCAGCTCCAGGTCGTCGGCGGCCTCGACCGCCCTGACCGCCTCGGCGCCGATCCGGCCCTTGGCGCCGAGGACGGCCACGCGCAGCTTGCTCATCATCATTCCCTTGCTTGCGTACGGAGCTATGCGACGGCTTCGTCGAGGCGGGCCGCCTGCTTTTCCCTCAGCGGGCCGATCACCGCGAGCGAAGGCCGCTGGGCCAGTACATCCTGTGCGACCGAGCGGACGTCGTCCGGGGTCACGGCCGCTATGCGGGCCAGCATGTCGTCGACCGACATCTGATCGCCCCAGCACAGCTCGCTCTTCCCGATGCGGTTCATGATCGCGCCGGTGTCCTCCAGGCCCAGGACGGTGGAGCCGGAGAGCTGGCCGACGGCCCGCTTGACCTCGTCGTCGGCGAGGCCCTCGGAGACGACCTTGTCGAGCTCGTCGCGGCAGATCCGCAGGACGTCGTGGACCTGCCCGGGGCGGCAGCCCGCGTACACGCCGAAGAGGCCGGTGTCGGCGAAGCCGGAGGTGTACGAGTACACGCTGTAGGCGAGGCCGCGCTTCTCCCGCACCTCCTGGAAGAGGCGGGAGGACATGCCCCCGCCCAGGGCGGTGTTCAGCACGCCCAGGGCCCAGCGGCGCTCGTCGGTGCGGGCGAGGCCCGGCATGCCGAGGACGATGTGGGCCTGCTCGGTCTTGCGGTTGACGTGCTCCACGCGGCCGGCGGTGCGGACGCGCTTGGTGCCGGTGCGCGGGCCGATCGGCTCGGCGTCGGTCCGGCCGAGGGCTCCGGCCTTCTCGAAGGCCGCGCGGACCTGGCGCACGACCTTGTTGTGGTCGACGTTGCCCGCGGCGGCGACGACCAGGTGCGTCGGGTCGTAGTGCTTCTTGTAGAAGCGGCGGATCCGGTCGGCGCCGAGGGCGTTGATGGTGTCGACGGTGCCGAGGACGGGGCGCCCCAGGGGGGTGTCGCCGTACATCGTCTGCGCGAACAGGTCGTGCACGCAGTCGCCCGGGTCGTCCTCGGTCATCGCGATCTCTTCGAGGATGACGCCGCGCTCGGCGTCGACGTCCTCCTCGCGGATCAGCGAGCCCGTGAGCATGTCGCAGACGACGTCGATCGCCAGGGGCAGGTCGGTGTCGAGCACCCGCGCGTAGTAGCAGGTGTACTCCTTCGCCGTGAAGGCGTTCATCTCGCCGCCGACCGCGTCGATGGCGGAGGAGATGTCGAGGGCGCTGCGCTTGCCGGTGCCCTTGAAGAGGAGGTGCTCCAGGTAGTGCGTGGCGCCGTTGAGCGTCGGTGTCTCGTCGCGCGAGCCGACGTGCGCCCAGATGCCGAAGGTGGCGGAGCGGACGGAGGGCAGCGTCTCGGTGACGACGCGCAGCCCGCCGGGGAGGACGGTGCGCCGGACGGTGCCGATGCCGTTCTCGCCCGTGAGCAGGGTTTGGGTACGGGCGACGGCCCGCCCCTCCGAGGAGGGGCGGGCCGTCACACGGGAACTACGCGACATCACTTGTCGGAGTCGTCCTTGTCAGCGTCATTGTCGGCGTCGCCGGCAGCCTCGCCGTCGATCACGGGGATCAGGGAGAGCTTGCCGCGGGAGTCGATCTCGGCGATCTCGACCTGCACCTTGGTGCCGACCGCGACCACGTCCTCGACGTTCTCCACGCGCTTGCCGCCGGCCAGCTTGCGGATCTGCGAGATGTGCAGCAGGCCGTCCTTGCCGGGCATCAGGGAGACGAAGGCACCGAAGGTGGTGGTCTTGACGACCGTACCCAGGTAGCGCTCGCCGACCTCCGGCATGGTCGGGTTGGCGATCGAGTTGATCGTGGCGCGGGCGGCCTCGGCGGCCGGACCGTCGGCGGCACCGATGTAGATGGTGCCGTCGTCCTCGATCGTGATCTCGGCGCCGGTGTCCTCCTGGATCTGGTTGATCATCTTGCCCTTGGGCCCGATGACCTCACCGATCTTGTCCACCGGGATCTTGACGGTGATGATCCGCGGGGCGAAGGGGGACATCGCGTCCGGCGTGTCGATCGCTTCCATCATCACGTCGAGGATGTGGAGGCGGGCGTCGCGGGCCTGCTTGAGGGCGGCGGCCAGGACGGAGGCCGGGATGCCGTCGAGCTTGGTGTCCAGCTGGAGCGCGGTGACGAACTCCTTGGTGCCGGCGACCTTGAAGTCCATGTCGCCGAAGGCGTCCTCCGCACCGAGGATGTCGGTGAGGGCGACGTAGTGGGTCTTGCCGTCGATCTCCTGGGAGATCAGGCCCATGGCGATGCCGGCGACGGGGGCCTTGAGGGGCACACCGGCGTTCAGCAGCGACATGGTGGAGGCGCAGACCGAGCCCATGGACGTCGAACCGTTGGAGCCGAGGGCCTCGGACACCTGGCGGATCGCGTAGGGGAACTCCTCGCGGCTCGGCAGGACCGGCACGATCGCGCGCTCGGCGAGCGCGCCGTGGCCGATCTCGCGGCGCTTGGGCGAGCCCACGCGGCCGGTCTCGCCGACGGAGTACGGCGGGAAGTTGTAGTTGTGCATGTAGCGCTTGCGGGTCACCGGGGAGAGGGTGTCCAGCTGCTGCTCCATGCGGAGCATGTTGAGGGTGGTGACGCCCAGGATCTGGGTCTCGCCACGCTCGAACAGCGCCGAGCCGTGCACGCGCGGGATGGCCTCGACCTCGGCGGCGAGGGTACGGATGTCCGTGATCCCGCGGCCGTCGATGCGGACCTTGTCCTTGATGACGCGCTCGCGCACCAGGGCCTTGGTCAGGCTGCGGTAGGCGGCGGAGATCTCCTTCTCGCGGCCCTCGAAGGCCGGGAGGAGCTTCTCGGCGGCGAGCTCCTTGACGCGGTCCAGCTCGGCTTCGCGGTCCTGCTTGCCGGGGATGGTCAGCGCCTGGGAGAGCTCGCCCTTGACGGCGGCCGCGAGGGCCTCGTACACGTCGTCCTGGTAGTCCAGGAAGACCGGGAACTCGCCCTCGGGCTTGGCGGCCTTCGCGGCCAGGTCGGCCTGGGCCTTGCAGAGGACCTTGATGAAGGGCTTCGCGGCGTCGAGACCCGCGGCCACGACCTCCTCGGTCGGCGCCTCGGCGCCGCCCTTGACGAGGGCGATGGTCTTCTCGGTGGCCTCGGCCTCGACCATCATGATCGCGACGTCGCCGTCTTCGAGCGCACGGCCCGCGACGACCATGTCGAAGACGGCGTCCTCGAGCTCGGTGTGCGTCGGGAAGGCCACCCACTGGCCGCGGATCAGCGCGACGCGGACGCCGCCGATCGGGCCGGAGAAGGGCAGGCCGGCGAGCTGGGTGGACGCGGACGCGGCGTTGATCGCGACGACGTCGTACAGGTGGTCCGGGTTGAGCGCCATGATCGTGGCGACGACCTGGATCTCGTTGCGCAGGCCCTTCTTGAAGGACGGGCGCAGCGGGCGGTCGATCAGGCGGCAGGTGAGGATCGCGTCCTCGGAGGGCCGGCCCTCGCGACGGAAGAAGGAGCCGGGGATCTTGCCGGCCGCGTACTGCCGCTCCTCGACGTCCACCGTGAGGGGGAAGAAGTCGAGCTGGTCCTTGGGCTTCTTCGACGCGGTGGTGGCGGACAGCACCATCGTGTCGTCGTCCAGGTAGGCAACGGCGGAGCCGGCGGCCTGGCGGGCCAGACGGCCCGTCTCGAAGCGGATGGTGCGGGTGCCGAAGGAACCGTTGTCAATGACGGCCTCGGCGTAGTGGGTCTCGTTCTCCACTAGCGTTTTCTCCATTTTCGTCGTCTCCGTCCGCCGCCCGTGTGGCGGTGGACGGTTGCGGAGAAGCGCTCCTGGCGTGCGGGCCGGTCTTCGATCGAAGCATCCGGTTCGGTGCCCGTGGGGGCATTCCGGGTGCCACTACCGAGGACCGGCGGCGTAGGGAGGGCGCTCCTCCTCTTCAGTTGTGCACGTCCTACGTCTTCCTCAGACGTGCACGTGCATCCGTTCCAGACTACAAAGGGTCCGGTCCCGTGCGCACGTACGGCAAAGGGAGCGGCTCCCGAATGTGGGAACCGCTCCCTTCACGGCGTGTTACTTGGCGCCGGCCGCACCGCGGCGGATGCCGAGGCGCTCGACCAGGGCGCGGAAGCGCTGGATGTCCTTCTTGGCCAGGTACTGCAGCAGACGGCGGCGCTGGCCGACCAGGATCAGCAGACCACGACGGGAGTGGTGGTCGTGCTTGTGCGTCTTGAGGTGCTCGGTCAGGTCCGAGATGCGGCGCGAGAGCATCGCGACCTGGACCTCGGGGGAGCCCGTGTCGCCTTCCTTGGCACCGAACTCGGTGATGATCTGCTTCTTCGTAGCGGCGTCGAGCGGCACGCGTACTCCTCGTGTTGGGTCGTGCATTGCCACCGAGTGCCCCAGGTCTGAATCTCTGGGGAGCTTCCGTGACTCGGGAGGCGGGGTCCGCTGAGCGCAGCCTCCAGAGGATTCCGGGGGCGCGTACACAAACGGCCGTCACACAGCGTACCAGGCTGCCGCTCCCCCGGATCTCAGCCGGTGAGGCCGCGGACCCGGGAGTAGACGTCGAGCACGGCGAGGGCCAGCGGGACCAGGCTGAGCAGCACCGCGGCCTCGGTGAGGTCGAGCAGCCGACCCCAGAAGGGTGACAGACCCCTGCGGGGGATGACAAGCGCGATTGCGGTGAGCAGGGCCGCACCGGCGACGACGGACGCGGACAGCCAGACGGTGCGGACCGCGAGGTCGGCGGCGAGGACGGTCGGCGGGTGCAGGGCCAGGCCCAGGACGAGCAGCGCGACGGCGGCGAGGCCCGCGGAGAGGGCGCACGCCACCTGGGACGTGTAGCGGAAGAGGCGGGCCCGCAGCAGCATGGCCAGGCCGGTCGCGAGGGCCAGCAGGCGGCCCCAGGTGTTGTCGGAGAAGCCGAGGACGGCGGCTGCGCCGACGGTCACGGCGGCGCAGCCGGCGACCAGGCCGAGCAGCATCTCGTGGCCGCGGCGGGCCTGGGCGGCGATCTGCTCGGCGTCGAGGGAGCCGCCCTGCTCGTGCGGGTCGGAGCCGGACCGGTCGCCGTACGGATCGCTCTCGTGGCCGTCCGGGGCGTCGGCGTACTCGGCGTACTCGGTGGCGCTCCGGGGGGCGGCGTAGCCGATGGGCAGGCGGGCGAAGCGGGCGGAGAGGCCGGGCAGGAAGGCGACGAGGCCGATGGCCGCGGGGGCGCAGACGGCTGCGGTGGCGGTGGCGGAGGCCTCGGCGGCGATGGCGGCGAAGGCGGCGAGCGTCCCGGTGGCGGCGACGGCGGTGGCCGCGACGAAGGGGGCGTCGCCGCTGGGGGTGACCACGACCAGGGCCGCGGAGGCGACCAGGACGCAGACGCAGCCGAGCAGGAACTGCAGGCGGCCGGGTCCCTGGGCGGCGGCGGGGGCGATGATGCCGGAGCCGGCGATCAGCAGGTGCGGGAGGGCGGCGAGGCCGAGGGCGGCAGCCGAGCCGCGGTCGCGGTAGACCCGGGCGCGCACGCCGGCCACGGCGATGAGCAGGACGCCGGTGGCGCCCGCGATGACACCGGGCAGGCCGTGCATGTCGTGGCGGAGCGGGTCGGCGTACCACAGGACGAGGCCGAGCATGGCGAAGAGGAGGGCGGCGCCGGCCAGGCCGGCGCCGCGCAGCATGTCGTCGCTCCAGCGGTGCCGGTCGCGCACGACGGCGGAGGCCACGGCGTCGGAGACGTCGTCGAAGACGGCCGGCGGCAGGGACTCGGCGAAGGGGCGCAGGCTCAGCACCTCGCCGTCGAGGACCCGTTGGGCGGCGAGCGTGCGGGCGCCGTCGAGCACGGCACCGGAGCGGCGGACCAGGTGGAAGCCGGTCGGGGCGCCGACGGGCTGGGTCTGGCCGGTCAGGCGCAGCAGTTCGGGGTAGACGTCGGCGACGGCGATGTCCTCGGGGAGGGCGACGTCGATCCGGCTGTCGGGTGCCACGACGGTGACCCTGCAGAAGCCCGTCGTTGCGGCCGTACTCACCTGTGTGACCCCCTCGTTGCGGCCCGCACCGGCGGACGGTTCGCGGTTGCGCATGCGGCGCGCGCCACCCTACCGGGCGCGTGCGGGGCCCCCGACCGGGCGTATGCGGGACCCCCGGCACACGTAGGATCGCGGTCGCGGGGAGGAGACCCCCCTTCACACCCGGGACGTGGGGACGCCGGTGGCGACGCCCGTCCGCGTCCATAGGGATTGATGCTCCGGTGAGCCAGATCGTCGTCAAACGCCCGCCCCGGTCCCTGCCGGCCGAAGTCCCTTCGGGGGAGCTGCTGTTGGAGGGTCCTCCGGAGCTGCCGCGGGGGCAGCAGGAGGGCATGCTGATGCAGCTCCTGCCGATGCTCGGCATGGGGTCCTCGGCGGTCTTCTTCTTCATGCCCGGCGGGATGCCGATGATGAAGATCATGGGCGCGCTGATGGTGGCGTCGACGCTCGCGATGGTGATCGCCCAGGTCCTGCGGTACCGCAGGGGTACGCAGGGGCAGATGGCCGATGTCCGCCGGGACTACCTCTCCTACCTCGCGCAGACGCGGCGCCGGGTGCGCCGCACCGCCCGGGCGCAGCGGGACGCGCAGTTGTACCTGCACCCGGCGCCGGACCAGTTGTGGTCGGTGGTGGCCGAGGGGTCGCGGCTGTGGGAACGGCGCGTGGGGGACCCGGACTTCGGGCAGGCCCGGCTCGGACTGGGCGCGCAGCGGCTGTCCACCCCGCTGGTGGCGCCGGACACGGCCCCGGTCGACGAGCTGGAGCCGCTGACGGCGGGGGCGATGCAGCGCTTCCTGCGGGTCCACTCCTCGCTCGACGGGCTGCCGGTGGCGGTGTCGGTCCGGGCGTTCCACCACGTGGCGGTGGGCGGTGATCCGGAGTCGGCACGCGGTACGGCGCGCGCGCTGGTGGCGCAGCTCGTGACGCTGCACTCCCCGGAGGACCTGGTGGTGGGCGTGGTCGCCGCGCCGGGTGCGGTGGCGGCGTGGGACTGGACGAAGTGGCTGCCGCACACGCAGGTGCCGGGCCAGGTCGACGGGGCCGGCACGAAGCGGCTGTTCGGCGACGACCTGGCCGAGCTGGAGGCTTTGTTGGCCCCCCGGCTGGAGGGGCGGTCCCGGTTCAGCCGTGAGGCGTCGCCGGTGCTGGACCAGCCGCACGTCGTGCTGGTGCTGGACTCTGACGCGGCGCGCGGCGGTTCGGTGCCCCCGGACTCGGTGTTCGCGGCGGCCGAGGGCCTGCAGGGCGTCACCGTCGTCGAGGTGGTCGCGGGTGAGGTGGACGACTCCCCCCGCTTCGCCGGGGAGACGCCGCTGCGGGGCGGGCTGTCGGTCGTGGTGCGGCCGGGCCGGCTGCGGCTGGATTCGGGTGCGGGCATCGCGTACGAGGGTGTCCCGGACACCCTGTCGCTGCCCGCGGCGGAGGCCCTGGCCCGGCAGTTGGCGCCGCTGCGCACGGGTGGCGGGGACGACGACGAGCCGCTGCTGGCGAACCTGGACTTCACCGACCTGCTGAACCTGGGCGACGCCGCCGCGGTGGACGTGGCGCGCACCTGGCGGCCGCGGTCGGCCGGCGAGCGGCTGCGCGTGCCGATCGGCGTCGGCGAGGACGGCGCGCCGGTCATGCTGGACCTGAAGGAGGCCGCGCAGGAGGGCATGGGCCCGCACGGCCTGTGCGTGGGCGCGACCGGCTCCGGCAAGTCGGAGCTGCTGCGCACGCTGGTCCTGGGGCTGGCGGTGACGCACACCTCGGAGACGTTGAACTTCGTACTGGCCGACTTCAAGGGCGGCGCGACCTTCACCGGGATGGGGCAGATGCCGCACGTGGCGGCGGTCATCACCAATCTGGCGGACGACCTGACGCTCGTGGACCGCATGGGCGACTCGATCCGCGGCGAGCTGCAGCGGCGCCAGGAGCTGCTGCGGTCGGCGGGCAACTACGCCAACATCCACGACTACGAGAAGGCCCGCGCGGCCGGTGCGCCGCTGGAGCCGCTGGCCTCGCTGGTGCTGGTCATCGACGAGTTCAGCGAACTGCTGACGGCGAAGCCCGACTTCATCGACATGTTCATCCAGATCGGCCGGATCGGCCGCTCGCTGGGCGTGCACCTGCTGCTGGCCTCGCAGCGGCTGGAGGAGGGGAAGCTGCGCGGCCTCGACACGTACCTGTCGTACCGGATCGGCCTGCGGACCTTCTCCGCGGCGGAGTCGCGGACCGCGATCGGGGTGCCGGACGCCTACCACCTGCCGTCGGTGCCCGGCTCGGGCTACCTGAAGTTCGGCACGGACGAGATGACCCGCTTCAAGGCGGCCTACGTCTCGGGCGCCTACCGCTCGGGCGGCCCGGACCTGTCGGTGGGACTGTTCCCGGTGGAGCGCAGGCCCGCGCTGTTCACGGCGGCGCCCGTCCCGGTGGTGTACGCGGCGCCGGACCCGGCGTACCCGGCGGCGCGGTCCTCCGGGGACGGCGACGCGCTCGCTGACACGGTGCTGGACGTGATCGTGGGCCGCCTGGAGGGGCAGGGCGTGCCGGCGCACCAGGTGTGGCTGCCGCCGCTGGACCAGGCGCCGCCGCTGGACCAGCTGCTCCCGGCGCCGGCCCCGAGCGCGGAGCGCGGGCTGCACGCGCAGGGGTACACGCGGCCCGGCGGGCTGGTGGTGCCGCTCGGGCTGATCGACAAGCCCTTCGAGCAGCGGCGCGAGGTGCTGTACCGGGACTTCTCGGGTGCGGCGGGCCACATGATGGTCGTCGGCGGGCCCCGGTCGGGCAAGTCGACGCTGATGCGGACGCTCATCGCCTCGTTCGCACTCACCCACACGCCGCGCGAAGTGCAGTTCTACGGTCTGGACTTCGGCGGTGGAAGCCTGTCGTCGGTCGCCGAGCTGCCGCACGTGGGCGGGATCGCCTCGCGCCTGGACCCGGAGCGGGTGCGGCGTACGGTCGCCGAGGTCGGCGGCATCCTCAACCGGCGCGAGGAGTTCTTCCGGTCGAACGGCATCGACTCGATCGGCACCTACCGGCGGCGCCGGGCCGCGGGCGACCTGCCCGGTGAGCCGTGGGGCGACGTCTTCCTCGTCATCGACGGCTGGGGCACCTTCCGGGGCGAGTACGAGGGCCTGGAGCAGGTCGTCACGGACATCGCCTCCCGCGGCCTGGGCTACGGCATCCACGTGGTGATCACCGCGGCCCGGTACATGGAGGTGCGGGCCGCGCTCAAGGACCAGATGCTCGGCCGGCTGGAGCTGCGGCTCGGCGACGTCATGGACTCCGAATTCGACCGGAAGGTCGCGGCGAACGTCCCGACGGGCATGCCGGGACGCGGCCAGGTGCCGGAGAAGCTGCACTTCCTGGCCGCCCTGCCGCGTATCGACGGCTCGCACGAGGCGGGGGACCTCTCGGAGGCCACGGCCGCCTTCGTGGACGCGGTCAAGCGCAACTGGGGCGGCCAGGCGGCTCCGGGCGTGCGCCTGCTGCCGCGGCTGCTCCACAGCGACCGGCTGCCCCGGGGCGGGGAGCACCCCGGCCGGGGGATCGCGATCGGCATCGACGAGACGGATCTGGAGCCGGTCTTCGTCGACTTCGAGTCCGACCCCTTCCTGCTCGTCTTCGGCGAGAGCGAGTCGGGCAAGACGAACCTGCTGCGGCTCATCGCCCGGCAGATCGCGGAGCGCTACACACCGGACCAGGCGCGCCTGGTCGTGGGCGACTACCGGCGGGGCCTGCTCGGGGCACTGCCGGAGGAGCACCTGCTGGAGTACGCGCCGATGGCGAGTTCGCTGCAGATGCACATGGAGGCGCTGGGCGGGGTGTTCGCACGCCGGCAGCCGCCGGCCGACGTCACGCCGCAGCAGCTGCGCGACCGCAGCTGGTGGACCGGCCCGGACGTGTTCATCGTCATCGACGACTTCGACCTGGTGGCCACGAGCCAGGGCAATCCGCTGGCCCCGCTGGTCGACTTCCTGCCCTTCGCCCGGGACACGGGCGTCCGCTTCGTCATCGCACGGAGTTCCGCGGGTGCCTCGCGCTCGATGTACGAGCCGTTCATGCAGCGGATCAAGGAGCTGGGGGCGCAGGGCGTCGTCCTGTCGGGCGATCCGTCCGAGGGCGACCTCGTGGGCACCGTACGACCGCGGCCGATGCCGCCCGGCCGGGCCTACTTCGTCTCCCGCAAGCGGGGTACGTCGCTGGTGCAGCTCGGTCGGATGCCGGGGATGTAGCGGACGCCGGGGACGCGAGGGGCCCCGGATCGCGGGGAAAGCCGCACCTGTGGCGGGTGCGGCACGGATAATCGGCGGTGAAGACCGCGCCACCGAGGGAAGGGCCGCACATGGGCACCCAGCAGGAGAAGGACGAGCTGTACGCGCTCGACATCAGCGGCGTCGAGTGGGAGGGCCCGCCCGGGACCAGCCCCGACGAGGAGCGGGTCGAGATCGCCCACCTGCCCGAGGGCGCGGTGGCGATGCGGTCCTCCCTGGACCGGGAGACGGTGCTGCGCTACACGGCGGCCGAGTGGGAGGCCTTCGTACTGGGCGCCAGGGACGGCGAGTTCGACCTGGAGCGGCACCGGCCCTGACGGCCCGGGCCCCGTACGCCGAGGGGGCGCGCCCGGTGCGGGCGCGCCCCCTCGGCGGCTACGGCACGGCTGCCGGGCTCAGAAGCCCTCGGTGAACAGGCGCGAGGCGCGCTGGTCCGTCGCACGGTAGTCGTCCTTGCCGCGCTCGATGAGCTGGGCGACCTGCTCGAGCGTGTTCTTCATGTGCTCGGCCTTGCCCTTGTACTTGGCCTGGAGCTGGACGTAGGAGCCGTGCGCCTCGCCGTCCCAGGTGTCCGTGACGACCTTGAGGGCCTGGTCCATCGCGTCCAGGTCCTCGACGATCTTCCTGGAGACCGTGCGGATGCGGTTCGCCATCTGCTGGACGCTCTCGTACTGGACCTTGGTGTGGCCGTCGATACCAGCCATGTTCATCTCCTTCGGGCTGAGCGGTCTGGTCGGGGGCGGCGCGGTCAGATGCCGTTGAGGCCGGAGGTGTTGCCCGGTCCGGCCTGGACCGCCCTGAAGGCCGCGCGCACGTCGTCGTCCTGGGCGTTGCTCAGGTTCTTGGTCTGGGCGACCGCGTTGTGCAGGACCTGGAGCAGCCGGCGGATCTGGTCGTGGTCCTCGTTGACGACCGTCTGGGCCGTGACGAATCCCGAGGCGCCCACACCGGTCCATCCCGCGCCGACGGTGGCGAGGATGTCGGCCAGTTCCCGGGCCTGGGTGGTGACGGCGTTTCCCGTTTCGGAGATCTTGTTCTTGGCCTTGACGATCGGATCGTCCGCAAGTCCGAAATTGTTGCTCATCCGAAGCTCCTCACTTCTCAATTCGCCGGCAGAACCGGCGGATCGCGCGGCGGAGCGGAGGGTCGTCCGGCGCGGTGTCGGGCACGCGCCCGGGACACCCCCCTCCGCCCCACGCGAATCCCCCGATCACAGTCGTGAAGCCTGGCGCCACTCTAGCCAGTTGTCCGTCCTCGCCCAACACCGGTGGGACGTACGGCCCTACGGCGCACGGCCGTTCACTGCAAACGGCCCCGGCGCCTGCGGGCGTCCCGGACGACCGTCGCGGTGCCCGCGATGACGGCGACGAGGACGCCCGCGGTGCCCAGGGCGTAGGTGCCGAGCCGTTCCTGGCGTTCCTGCGGCGTCTCCGCGAGCTGGAGCGCGGCCGCCTCCGGGGCGGCCGCCGGCGGCGGACCGGGATCGGGGACCGGGGGTTTCGGGAGCTCGCGGTCCTGGCCCAGGGCGCGGACCGGGTCGACGATCCCCCACCCGACGTAGTCGTCGCGGCCGTTGACGGCGCGTTCGGCGGTGTTCTGGATCTGCCAGACGATCTGCTCCACGGTCCAGTCCGGGTGCTCCGCGCGCAGCAGCGCGGCGACGCCGGCGACGTACGGGGCGGAGAAGCTGGTGCCGTTGTCGATGCACTGGCCGAAGCCGGGGACGGTGGAGACCATGTCGACTCCGGGCGCGGCGACCCCGATGAAGTCGCCGGGCTGGGAGAACGCGGCGCGCTCGTTGTTGCGGTCCGAGGAGGCCACGGCGAGGACGCCGGGGAAGGCGGCCGGGTAGGTCCTGCGCTTCTCGCCGCTCATGCCGTCGTTGCCCGCCGAGGCGACCACGACGACCTTGGCGTCGATGGCCTTCCTGACCGCCGCGCCGAGGGCGGAGTCCGCCGAGAGGGGGACGTCGGTGTCCTGGGAGATGTTGATGACCTGGGCGCCCTTGGCCACCGCGTGGTCGATCGCGGCGGCCAGCGAGGCCGCGTCGCCCTGGCCCCGCCCGTCGTTCTGCCGGATCGGGATGATCGTCGCCTCCGGGGCCAGGCCCACGAAGCCGGTGCCGGCCTGGGGGCGGGCCGCGATCAGTCCGGCGACCTTCGTGCCGTGGCCGACGCTGTCGGCGGTGCCGTCCCCGCGGCCCCCGGCGTCGACGAAGTCCCGGCCGGCGCCGACGTCGATCGCTGCGCTGAGCTGCGGGTTCACCCGGTCGACCCCGGTGTCGATGACGGCGACGCGCACGCTCCTGCCGCTCGCGTCCCGGCCCCTGGTCCGCGCCCAGAGCTCGTCGAGGAGCAGCCGCTGGAGGGCCCAGGGCCGGTCCTCGATCTGCTTCCTCATCGGAAAGGTGCACTCGCCGGCGCCGTCGGGGCGCAGGGCGTACGGGGGCCGCGGCGCGGGCGCCGCCACCGCGGCGGCCGGCGTCCCCGTGAGGACGACCAGGGTGAAGGCGGCGGCGAGGAGCGCCCAGCGCCCGCGGGGCGGGCGGAGCGCCGGGGGTGGGGGGACGGGCGGGCGGAGCGCCGGGGGTAGCGAGGCGCGCGGGCGGGGCGTCGGCGGTCGGGACATCGGCGGCCTCCTCACGAACCCTGCGGCTGGCGAGCCGAGTTGGTGTCCAGGCGGGGTCCCTTGGAGAGGAACTCCGACCAGGCGATCGGCACCATGGCCGGGGTGACGGACCCGTAGCCGAGCCGGATCTGCGCCTGGCTGGCTTCGGGGCGGGCGTCCGCACCCTCCTTGCCCTGCTGGTCGGCCGCGCCGATCCTCGACTTCTCGCTGTCGCTGTCGCCGTTGGCCTGGACGGCGTACCGCAGACCGGTGTCGGTGACCAGGAAGAGGGAGCCGCCCGCCGAGGTCTGCCTGCCCTGGACCTGGGTGTAGAGCAGTCCCGAGCCCGGGGTGACGTAGGCGCTGGTGCCGCTGGCGGTGATGTCGAGGGGGTAGGCCTCGCCGGCCCAGGTGCTCAGGGTGGCGCCGCCCTGGCCGTCGACCGCGCGCAGCACGTTGCAGACGGTGTCGCGGCTCCCGGCGCCGGCCGCCTGCGCGCCGGCGGGAGCGGCCGCGTTGACGCGCTCCGTCTTGTGCCGCGGCCAGCGGACGCTGCCGGCGAAGGGGGTGGCGTCCGGGTCGAGGGCCTGGAGATCGATCTCCCGGGCCCTGCCGTTCATGTCGAGCCCGTCGGTCTCGGGCGCCGAGATCAGCAGCCAGGCGGCGAATCCGGAGACCGGCGCGACCCGTCCGGGCAGCACCACGTAGTGCTGCGTGCCGGATCCGGTCTGGGCCGTGAGCACCATGCCGACGAGGTTGTCGGCGGTGGCCAGGCCCCTGACCCCGGCCTGGGTGCCGGCCTTCGCGGGCAGCTGCGGGAACGCGAGGTCGTCGCCGGCCGCGAGGGTGGCCAGCCATTCCTCCGTGACCTGCTGCGGGGTGGCGCCGGTGCCGACCAGGGCGGTGGTCATCGTGCCGGCGGCCGGGGTGCCCTCCGGGAACCGGTACTTCGTACCGGTGGCGTCGACCAGGTAGCGCTCCTTGCCCGGCCCGGTGCTCTGCACGTACAGCGCCTGGCCCTCGCCGAGCCGGCGCCCGTCGTCCAGCACGCGCGCCTCGCGCTCGGAGAGCACGAACGCGGCGGTCTGCACCCCGCGGTTGTTGCCGCCCGGCTGCTGGCAGACCGCCCACCGCTTGGCCTTCCCGGCGTCCTCCTTGGCGGGGAGCCGGTCGGGGGCGTACGGGATGCCGATGATCGGGCCGCGCGGCGGCCTGCCCCGGTCCAGGACCTTGTCGTCGACGTGCACCACCTTGGACTTCGCGTCGTTCAGCAGGAGGCGGGCGGAGGCCAGGTTCAGGACCGGGTGCAGCCGGGGCCGGTCCTTGCCGTTCACCTTGGTGTTGAGGACCACGTACCGGGTCGTCGACTGCTTGCCGACGACGACCTGGGTGCCGGGCCGGTCCCAGCCCTTGGGGGCGGTCGGCTTGAACATCCCCCACGCGCCGAATCCGGCGACGATCAGCGCACCGACGACCAGCCCCGGCACGACCGCCCGCAGCGGGCGCGGAGCGCCCTCCTCGGTCCCCGCGGCGGACGGCTGGAGGAACGCGGCCACCGTGCGCCGCTTCGCGAAGGTGTACGCGTTGAGCTCATCGCGTCGTGATGCCATGACCGCCTGCTTCTCCCCGCACGACCCGGCCGGTGGGTACGGTCCCCGGGCCTCGATGGTCGGATCGGGGACCTACTATGCCTTCTGGCGGCGGGTGTTCGGGGTCCGGGTAGGGTGAGCCCACCGCCCGGCGCCTCCCGAACCGGGGGCGGTCAGGGCCTGTCGGGGTGGATTGGGGAGGTTCCGGAGCCGTGCGGCGGGTGCCGCGCAGAACCGGGGCCCACGGGGCCCGGCCCCGGAAAGGGGAGGTGGGCGCGTGAGGGCCACCGCGACGCAACCGCAGGCCGCTCCGGCCGCTCCGGCACGCGGCGGGGTGACACCGCATCCGATGCCGACCCCCGACCGCTTCGGTCCGTTCCGACTGCAACAGCTCGTACTCCTCCAACTGGCCGCCGCCGGGCTGTTGACGGCCTGGGCGGTCGAGCCGCTGCTGCTGGTCCCCGCCGGTGCGGCGGCGCTCGTCCTCGTGGTGCTCGCCGTCGTACGCCGCCACCAGCGCTCCCTGCCCGAGTGGATCGGCGGGGTGCTCGCCCTGCGCACGCGCCGCCGCCGGGCCGCCGCCCTGGCCGTGCCCGCGGGCACCGAGCCGGGCCTCGCCCCGCTGGTCGAGGCTGACCCGGCGCTGCGCACGATGACGTTCCACGACCGCGAGCGGCGGCCGGTCGGGCTGGTCGGCGACGGGACCTTCCTGACCGCCGTGGTGCAGGTGGACACCGACGCCACCGCGCTGCGTCCCGAACGGACGGACCGGCCGCTGCCGTTGGGCCTCGTACGGGACGTCCTGGACGTGGACGGCATCCGGCTGGAGTCGGCGCAGCTGGTGCAGCACACCCAGCCGGCGCCGGCCCCCCACCTGCCGGCCCGGTCGATGGCCGCGCGCAACTACGCGCCGCTGCAGGCCCGGACGGGCACTCCGGCGGTGCGCCTCACCTGGATCGCGCTCAAGCTCGACCCGGAGCTCTGCCCCGAGGCGGTCGCCGCGCGCGGAGGCGGCTTGGCGGGCGCGCAGCGGTGCGTGGTGCGGGCGGCGGACCAGCTCGCGAGCCGGCTGGCGGGCGCCGGGTTCAGGGCCACGGTGCTGACCGAACAGGGGCTGACGGCCGCGCTGGCCACCTCCTCGTGCGCGAACCCGATGGCGATCACCCAGGCGGGCCGGTCGTCCGGGACGGGGCGGCGCACGGAGGAGACCTCGCGTACCTGGCGCTGCGACGACCGGCGGCACACCACCTACTGGATCGGCCGGTGGCCGCGGTTGGGCGGCGCGGGCGCGGCGGCGCTGCCGCAGTTCGTGGCGCTGCTCACCTCGCTGCCGACCCTCGCGACGAACTTCAGCCTGACGATGGCCCCGGCGGGCCGGCAGGGCGTGACACTGACCGGACACGTACGGGTGACCGGCCGCAGCGACGAGGAACTGATCGCCGCACGGCGGGAGTTGGAGCGGACCGCGAGGGGCGTGAAGGCCGGGCTGGTCCGGCTGGACCGGGAACAGGTGCCGGGGCTGCTGGCCTCGCTGCCGCTGGGAGGCGCGCGATGAGGGGCGGTTTCGGGCTGGTCGGCCCGCGCCGGGAACGGCACGTGCTGCCCGCAGCGGACCTGGACGCGCTCGCGGTGCCCGTCGGGGACGACGGAGTGGTCATCGGTGTGGACGCCGAGGGCCGGCCGGCGGTGCTCGGCGTCAACCGTCCGACCCCGTACGAGGTGACGCTCATCGGCGGCCTCTGGACGGCGCAGGTGCTGGCGCTGCGGGCGGCGGCCACGGGCGCGCGGGTGGCGGTGGAGACCGGACGCGGCCAGGTGTGGCAGGGGCTGGCCCGGGAAGCGGGCGGCGGGCAGCAGTGCGTGACCCTGCACGAGGTGGGCCGGGTACCGCCGCAGGGCGCCTCGGCGGGCAGCCCGGTCCTGGTCGTCCGCGACTGCGGGATGCGGCCGCCGCGCGGGCGCGTGGTGGCCGGGCCGTGGCAGTCGGTGCTGACGCTGCTGCCGTACCTGAGCCCGACGGCGCCGCGCTTGCTCCAACAGGCGGCGCTGGCGGGCGTGCAGCGGGTGTCGCCGGACGAGGCGGAGCACATCGGCCGGCTGATGAACCTGCCCCGGTCGGCGGTGGACTCCCTCCCGACGCTGGGCGACGGGGTGACCCTGTGGTGTACGCCGCGGGACCGGCGGTTCGTGATGACCCAGGGGACGGACGCGGAGACGGGCCTGCTGGGCCCGGCGCGCCGGATCGACTGAACCGGGCCGTCCGGCGCCCCGGGCGGGGAGGGCGCGGTGCCGGGGCGGACACTGGTGTCGGGGAGCGCGATTAGGCTGAGCGCGGGCGCGGCGTCGAGGTGGGCGCCGGACCGGTGTTCGACAGACCAGGAGGACCAGTGAGCGGCGATCGGAACGAGACGCGCGGCGGGACGTGGGACGTCCCGACGGACGATCAGTCCGACGCGGAGCCCGAGCTGACGGGCGAGTTCACCATCGACTACACCCCGCCGGCCTGGTACACGCAGGGTGCGGCTCCGGCCGCGGTGCCGGGACTGCCCGAGGGGAGCGGTTTCGAACCGCACCGGCCCTCGGACGTGACCTCGCCCCCGACGATGCGGATCGCTCCGCCGGCGCCCCGGGCCCCGTCGGACGGTACGGGCCTGCCCGCGCCGGTGGCGCCGGCCGCCGCCGCTCCGGCTCCGGTTCCGCTGGTGGCGCCCGGGGCGTCCGTCCCGCCCGCGGAGGCCGGGGCACCCGCGGCCGACCCGTACGCGGCCGCGGCCCCGGCTCCCGGCGCACCGGAGACGGCAGCCCCGCCGGCGGCGGAGCCCCCGACGCCGTACCGGCCCCAGGCCCAGCCCCCGTCCCAGACGCCGGCCCCCGCTTCGACTCCGGGTTCGGCGTCGGCTCCGGGTTCGGACTCGGCCCCGTTCCAGGCGTCGGCCCCGGCCCAGGGCGGGACTCCCGCTTCGGTCGAGCCGCCGACCCCGTTCCAGGCCCAGGACCCCGCTCCCGGCGAGCCTGCGCCCCCCGGCCACGCCCCGGTTCCGGGTCAGTCTCCGGTCGAGCCGCCGACTCCGGCCCAGGGCGCGGCTCCCGCTTCGGCTGAGCCTTCGGCCCCCGCACAGATCCCGGCTCCGGCCCCCGGCGGGGCTCCGGCACCCGCGTCGGCACGGATCGAGCCCCCGGCCGCGTTCCGGACCGAGCCCCGGGACTCCGTCGAACCTCCGGCACCGTTCCGGGCCCCGGCTCAGGGCGAGGCGGCCCCCGAGTCCTTGGGGACCCCGGCACCCGCAGCCGACGGTGCGGACGCGGTCGCCGCGGAGCCGCCGGCCCCGTACCCGGCCTCGGCCCCGGCCGCTGAGCCAGGCGCCACCGCGCCCGCGCCGTACTCCTCCCCCGGCCCCGCAGCCCCGGCGCCGGTCGCGGGCGAGCAGGCGGGCCCGTACCGGTCCCAGGCTCCGGCCGAGGGGTCCGTGCCCCACCCGTACGCGGCCCCGGCACCGGCCCCGTACGCGGGACACCCGACCGGGGTGCCCGCGCCCGGCCCGTACACCCCGGCGGCCCCCGGCCCCGCGGCCCCGTTCCCCGGCTCCGGGGTTCCGGCGCCGGTCCAGGACGCGGTCGGCCCGTACGCCGCCCCCGCCCCCGATCCGGCGGACCGCCCCGCGCCCACCCCGTTCGGGGCAGTCGGCGCCGACCACCCCTTCGGGGGACCGGGTGAGGAGCCCGCGGCCCCGCCCGCCGGCTTCGCCCCGCAGGACGCGTACCCCTACCCGCCCCAACCGCAGGCCCCGCAGCACGATCCCCGCTCCGGCGCCCAGTGGCCCACCGGCGGACCGCAGCCGCACGAGCCACACCATGCCTCCGGGCACGCCACCGGCGGTGCGCCGCTCGGCTACACCGCGGCCGTGGAGCTGTCCTCCGACCGCCTGCTGCGCGCCAAGCAGAAACCGAAGAACAACAGCGGCGGCAACGGCGGCGTCGGCGGCCGGTTCCGCTTCGGCGGCAAGGCGGCCGAAGCGGAGCGCCAGCGCAAGCTGGAGCTGATCCGCACCCCGGTGATGTCCTGCTACCGCATCGCCGTGATCAGCCTCAAGGGCGGTGTCGGCAAGACCACGACCACCACCGCCCTCGGCGCCACCCTCGCCACCGAGCGCCAGGACAAAATCCTGGCCATCGACGCGAACCCCGACGCGGGCACCCTCGGCCGCCGTGTCCGCCGCGAGACGGGCGCCACGATCCGGGACCTGGTCCAGGCGATCCCGTACCTGCACTCGTACATGGACATCCGGCGGTTCACCTCGCAGGCGCCCTCCGGCCTGGAGATCATCGCCAACGACGTGGACCCGGCCGTCTCGACGACCTTCAACGACGAGGACTACCGCCGCGTCATCGACACCGTCGGCCGCCAGTACCCGATCGTCCTCACCGACTCGGGCACCGGCCTCCTCTACTCCGCCATGCGCGGCGTCCTGGACCTGGCCGATCAGCTGATCATCATCTCGACGCCGTCGGTGGACGGCGCGAGCAGCGCCAGCACCACCCTCGACTGGCTCTCCGCCCACGGGTACGCCGACCTCGTCTCGCGCTCCCTCACCGTGATCTCCGGAGTCCGCGAGACGAGCAAGATGATCAAGGTCGAGGACATCGTGCAGCACTTCGAGACGCGTTGCCGCGGCGTGGTCGTGGTGCCGTTCGACGAGCACCTCGCCGCCGGCGCCGAAGTCGACCTCGACATGATGCGTCCCAAGACCCGCGAGGCGTACTTCAACCTCTCCGCCCTGGTCGCCGAGGACTTCGTCCGGGCGCAGCAGCAGGCTCCGCAGGGCCATTGGGGAGCCCCGCAGCAGCACCGGGCCCCGCAGCCGCAGCCGCCGCAGCCCCACCAGGCGCCGTACGGCCGGCCCCAGGGCCCGTACGAGCAACCCCAGCAGCCCCAATCCCAGCAGCCCTACCCGCAGCCCGGTCAGCCCTGGCAGCAGCCGTCCGCCCCACAGCAGCACCCCCCGCAGCCGGCCCAGCCGCCGCGCGACCCCCGGCTCGGCTGACGGCGGGCGGCCCGCGCCGCGCGGCCCGCGGCGACGACAGCGAGAAGGGCCCGTACCGCCCCCGGGGCGGTACGGGCCCTCGCCCGTTGCTGCGGTACCGCCGCAGCGGCGTCAGTGCTCCGTGTCGTAGGACCCGGTCAGTGCCCGGGCCTGCTTCACGTCGTCGGCGATGGCCTCCAGCAGCCCGTCCAGCGATTCGAACTTCGCCATCCCGCGTACGTAGGCGAGGAAGTCGACGGCCACGTGCAGGCCGTACAGGTCCAGCCCGACCCGGTCGATGGCGTACGCCTCCACGGTCCGCTCGGTCGCGTCGAACTGCACGTTCGTGCCGACCGAGATCGCCGCGGGCATCCGCTCGCCGTCCGCGGTCAGCCAGCCCGCGTACACGCCGTCGGCCGGGATCGCCGTGTGCGGCCTGGTCTCGACGTTCGCCGTGGGGTAGCCGAGCTCGCGCCCGCGCTGCGCGCCGCGCACCACGACGCCCTCGACCCGGTGCGGGCGGCCGAGGATCTCGGCCGCGCCGTCCATGTCGCCCTCGCCGACGAGCCTGCGGGCCAGGGTCGAGGAGAAGGGCACTCCGCCGCCCGCCGCCCCGCGCACGACGAGGTCCACGACCTCGACCTCGTAGTCGTAGGTCGCGCCCAGCTCGCGCAGGAAGTCGACGTCCCCGGCGGCCCGGTGGCCGAAGCGGAAGTTCGGGCCCTCGATGACGGCGCGCGCGTGCAGCTTGTCGACGAGCACCTTCACGATGAAGTCGGCCGGGGACAGCTGGGAGAACTCCGCGGTGAACGGCAGGATCAGCAGCGCGTCCACGCCCAGACCGGCCATCAGCTCGGCGCGCCGGTCGTACGGGGCCAGGATCGGCGGGTGGCTGCCGGGGCGGACGACCTCGCTCGGGTGCGGGTCGAAGGTGACGACGACGGACGGGACGCCGAGCTCGCGCGCCTTCGCCACCGCCCGCCCGATGATCAGCTGGTGGCCCCGGTGCACACCGTCGTAGGAGCCGATGGTGACGACGCTGCGTCCCCAGTCCTGGGGGATGTCCTCCAAGCCACGCCAGCGCTGCACTGTGACCGCTCCTCGCCCGAACCCGTGTAGGACCCTGTACCGATTGCCGATTGCAGGTCTAAGACTGCCATGCCCGTGCCCGGTGCCCCGCATCGGCGTCGGAGTCGGCCGACCACCGTGCCGGATCGTCACGTCGCGTCCGGGGCCGCGCCGCGTGCGGGGCGGCCCCGGGGCGGTGCGCGAGGTGTTCCGTCGGAGGCCGCCTGCGCGCCGGACCGGTCCGGGCGTCATCAGTGCGGCGAACGCGCCCCCTTGCGCTCCCTCCATTCACTCCGCGCGCCTGCTCGGAAGGGTGAATAGAGCGGTCGGGGTGGATAGAGACCTACCCGAGGGGGGTCGTGGAGCGGCGAGCGGCCACAGCTGTGCGCTCGCCGCTCCACGTCGAGACGACGGAGGCCCGGTTGCCGCCCCCGAAGGGGCACGCAACCGGGCCTCGGCCCGTCCGCCCCGGCCTCAGACCCCGGACCCCCATCCCCTGCCGGGACCCGGAACCCGGCCTCGGGTCCCGGCCCGGGACCGCGGCTCAGACGAAGACCGCGAGGGACTTCGCCTTGCCGCCCTTGCTCTCGACGAGTCCGAGCAGCTGCCCGTCCGGCCCGTAGACCGCGACCGTCCGGCCGGCCGCGTACGCCTCCGGCATCTCGATCCGCACGCCGTTGGCCAGCAGCGAGGCCCGTCGTGCGTCCAGGTCCCAGCGCGGGAAGGCGGCCGCGGCCGCCTCGCCGATCGGCATGACGGTCAGCTCCTCCTGGAGCTGGTCCAGCGTCCGCGCCCGGTCGATCTTGTACGGGCCCACCCGGGTGCGCCGGAGCGCGGTGAGGTGCCCGCCGACGCCGAGGTCCCCGCCGAGGTCACGGGCGAGGGCGCGGATGTACGTACCGCTGGAGCAGACCACGGAGACCACCAGGTCGACGACCTTGGTGCCGTCCTCGGCCTCCGCCTGGCGCATGTCGTACACCTGGAACGATGAGACGGTGACCGGCCGGGCCGGGATCTCGAAGTCCTCGCCGTCGCGGGCCCGCTTGTAGGAGCGCACTCCCTTGATCTTGATGGCGCTGACCTTCGACGGGACCTGCATGATCTCGCCGGACAGCTTGGCGATGCCCGCGTCCACGGCTTCCCGGGTGACCCCGGCGGCGTCCACCGAGGAGGTGATCTCGCCTTCGGCGTCGTCCGTCAGGGTGTTCTGGCCCAGCCGGATCGTGCCGAGGTACTCCTTCTCCGTGAGCGCGAGGTGGCCGAGGAGCTTGGTGGCCTTCTCGACGCCCAGGACCAGCACGCCCGTGGCCATCGGGTCGAGGGTGCCGGCGTGGCCGACGCGTCGGGTCCTGGCGATCCCGCGCATCTTCGCGACCACGTCGTGCGAAGTGAAACCGGACGGCTTGTCGACGATGACAAGGCCGTCCGGAGTCTTCCCTGCTTCGGTGCTCATTCCGCGGCTGCGTCCTCGTCGGAGTCGTCGTCCTCGCCCGGCTTCTTGTACGGGTCGGCCTCGCCGGCGTACTTCGCGCCGGAGGAGACCTCGCGCACCTGGGCGTCGGAGGTACGCGCCTTCTCGAGGAGGTCCTCGATGGTCTTGGCGTTCTCCGGGAGGGCGTCCGCGACGAAGGTCAGGGTGGGCGTGAACTTGGTGCCCGCCGCCCGGCCGACCGCGGAGCGCAGTACGCCCTTGGCGCTCTCCAGGCCCGCTGCCGCGCTGGCCCGGTCCTCGTCGTCGCCGTAGACCGTGTAGAAGACCGTGGCCTCCCGCAGGTCGCCGGTGACCCGGGTGTCCGTGATGGTCACGTGCGTACCGAGGCGGGGGTCCTTGACACCGCGCTGCAGCTTCTCGGCCACCACCTCCCGGATGAGGTCCGCCAGCTTCTTCGCCCGCGCATTGTCGGCCACTGGTCCGTCTCCTTCTTTTTCCTTGCAGACAAGCAATCAGTCTTCATCACCGTGGAAGCGCCGTCGTACGGACAGCAGCTCCACTTCCGGACGTGCCGCGACCAGCCGCTCGCAGCGGTCCAGTACGTCCGAGAGGAACCCCGCGTCCCCACTCACCAGAGCGACCCCGAGTCGGGCCCTGCGGTGCAGGTCCTGGTCGCCCACTTCAGCCGCGCTCACGGAGAACTTGCGCTGGAGCTCGGCCACGATGGGCCGGACGACGGAGCGTTTCTCCTTCAGCGAGTGGACGTCGCCGAGGAGCAGATCGAAGGACAGAGTCCCCACGTACATGCAGTTCCGGATGTCCCGCCGGTGCGGGTTCGGTGGCCTGCCGGGCCCTCGCCCGGCAGGATCACCCCGCCGCCGTGCGGCCGGGTCACCAGAACCGTACACGCAACGGCCGGGGCCGATCGACGGATATTCCGCCGACCGGCCCCGGTGTTACGACACGGTGCGAACCGCCTCGCGCTTACGCGCGGGGCTTCTCGCGCATCTCGTACGTCGCGATGACGTCGTCGATCTTGATGTCGTTGAAGTTTCCGAGGTTGATACCGCCCTCGAAGCCTTCGCGGATCTCGGTGACGTCGTCCTTGAAGCGGCGCAGACCCGAGATGGTGAGGCTCTCGGCGATGACCTTGCCATCGCGCAGGAGCCGCGCCTTGGTGTTGCGCTTGACCTCGCCGGACCGGATGAGGACACCGGCGATGTTGCCCAGCTTCGACGAGCGGAAGACCTCGCGGACCTCCGCCGTACCGAGCTCGACCTCTTCGTACTCCGGCTTGAGGAGACCCTTGAGGGCCGCCTCGATCTCCTCGATGGCCTGGTAGATCACCGAGTAGTAGCGGACGTCGACACCCTCGCGCTCCGCCATCTGCGCGGCACGGCCGGCCGCACGGACGTTGTAGCCGATGACGATGGCGTCGGAGCCCATCGCCAGGTTGATGTCGGACTCGGTGACCGCACCCACACCGCGGTGCAGGATGCGGATGTCGACCTCTTCGCCGACGTCGAGCTGGAGCAGCGAGGACTCGAGGGCCTCCACCGCACCGGACGCGTCGCCCTTGATGATGAGGTTGAGTTCCTGGACGAGACCGGCCTTGAGGACCGAGTCGAGGTCTTCCAGGGACACCCGGCGGACGCGCTTGGCGAAGTTGGCGTTGCGCTCTCGCGCAGCACGCTTCTCGGCGATCTGACGGGCGGTGCGGTCCTCGTCGACGACGAGGAAGTTGTCGCCGGCGCCGGGGACGTTGGTGAGACCCAGGACCAGGACGGGGGTCGCGGGACCCGCTTCCTCGACGTTGTTGCCCTTGTCGTCGAGCATGGCGCGCACTCGGCCGTAGGCGTCGCCCACGACCATCGTGTCGCCGACGCGGAGGGTACCGCGCTGGACGAGGACGGTGGCGACGGCACCGCGGCCGCGGTCGAGGTGGGACTCGATCGCAATACCCTGAGCGTCCTGCTCCGGGTTGGCGCGCAGGTCGAGCGAGGCGTCGGCGGTGAGGACGACGGCCTCCAGCAGGGAGTCGATGTGCAGACCCTGCTTGGCGGAGATGTCGACGAACATCGTGTCGCCGCCGTACTCCTCGGCGACCAGACCGAACTCGGTGAGCTGACCGCGCACCTTGACCGGGTCGGCACCCTCGACGTCGATCTTGTTGACCGCGACGACGATCGGGACGCCGGCGGCCTGGGCGTGGTTGAGCGCCTCGATCGTCTGCGGCATGACGCCGTCGTTGGCCGCGACCACGAGGATCGCGATGTCGGTCGACTTGGCACCACGGGCACGCATGGCGGTGAACGCCTCGTGACCCGGGGTGTCGATGAAGGTGATCTTGCGCTCTTCACCGTTGACCTCGGTACCGACCTGGTACGCACCGATGTGCTGCGTGATGCCGCCGGCCTCGCCCGCAACGACGTTCGTCTTGCGGATGGCGTCGAGCAGTCGGGTCTTACCGTGGTCGACGTGACCCATGACGGTCACGACCGGCGGACGCGGCATGAGGAACTCCTCGCCGCCCTCGTCCTCGCCGAACTCGATGTCGAAGCCCTCGAGGAGCTCGCGGTCCTCTTCCTCCGGGCTGACGATCTGAACGACGTAGTTCATCTCGCCGGCCAGCATCTCGAGCGTCTCGTCGGAGACGGACTGCGTGGCAGTGACCATCTCGCCGAGGTTCATCATCACGGCGACGAGCGACGCCGGGTTGGCGTTGATCTTCTCCGCGAAGTCGGTGAGGGACGCACCGCGCGACAGGCGAACGGTCTCGCCGTGACCACGCGGCAGCATCACGCCGCCGACGGACGGGGCCTGCATGGCCTCGTACTCCTGGCGACGCTGGCGCTTGGACTTGCGACCACGACGCGCCGGACCGCCGGGACGGCCGAAGGCACCCTGCGTGCCACCACGGGCATTGGGACCACCGGGACGCCCGCCGAAGCCGGGACGACCGCCGCCACCGGCACCGGCCGGACCGCCGCCGAAGCCGCCGCCACCGGGACGGGGACCGCCGAAGCCGCCGCCGCCGCCGGGACGCGAGCCCGGACCGGCCGGACGGCCGGCGAAGCCGCCGCCACCGGGACGGGCGCCGCCGCCGGCGGGACGGCCTGCGCCGCCCGCACCGGGACCGCGGCCGCCGGGGCCGCCGCCGGGACGGGGACCGGGACCACCGGCAGCGGGACGCTGCGGCATCATGCCCGGGTTGGGGCGGTTTCCACCGGGAGCACCGCCGGGACGCGGGGCGCCGCCCTGCGGACGGGGCATGCCGCCCGGGGTGGGACGGCCCGCGCCCTGCGGACGCGGAGCGCCGCCGGGGCCGCCCTGCGGACGCGGAGCACCCTGGCCGCCGCCGGCGCCGGGGGCGCCGGGACGGGGAGCGCCGGCCGGACGGGGCGCCTGCGGGCGCGCCATGCCGGTGGAGCCACCAGAGGTGAAGGGGTTGTTGCCCGGACGGGGACCGGCCGGACGGGCGCCCTGGGGGCGCGGGGCCTGCGAGCCGGGGCCCGCGGGACGCTGCGACGGGGCACCGGGAGCGGTGCCGGCCGGACGCGGGGCGCCGGGACGGGCACCGGCCTGGCCACCCTGGCCCTGGGCCGGACGCTGCTGCGCCGGACGGGGGCCGGGGGCCGCGGCGGCGGGACGCTCGGTGCGCGCCGGGGCGGCCGGGGCCGCCGGAGGCGCGGAGAACTCGGTCACCACGGGAGCCGCCGGGGCGGGCTTCGGGGCGGCCGGGGCCTTCGGGCCGGGACGCGGGCCGGAGGCGGCCGGGGTCACCGGTGCGGACGCTGCGGGGGCCGGGGCCTCCGCGACGGCCGGCTTGGGGGCCGGGGCGCCGGGCTTGGGCGCTCCGGGACGTGCAACTGCACCCGGGGTCGGGGCCCCGGGCTTGGCGGATGCTGCCTTGCGGGGCGCACCCGGCTTCGCTGCGGACTTGCCGGCGTTGCCGCCGGGGCCCTGCAGCGCGTCGGTCAACTTGCGTACGACCGGCGCCTCGATGGTCGAGGACGCCGAACGGACGAACTCACCGAGTTCCTGGAGCTTGGCCATGACGACCTTGCTCTCAACTCCGAACTCCTTGGCGAGTTCATATACCCGGACCTTAGCCACTTCGCTCCTTTTAGGTCCGGGTTACGCCGGACCGTTGCTACTTCATGGGCGTACTCATCGCGTACTCATCGAGTGCTCATCGCAATCTCGACCTACTTCCAACTCGCGAGGTACCTGACCGCACGGGGTATCCGTGCCGTTCTACGTCTTACGGTGTCGCCTCGGCCTGAACGGTCACGGCCTTGCGCAGTTCCACCGTGTCGAGCACTCCGGCGGACCGGAGGGCCCGGGGGAACGCGCGGCGGCGGACCGCCTGGTCGAGGCAGACCACGGCGGGGTGCACGTAGGCACCCCGGCCGGGCAGCGTACCGCGTGGATCGGGGACGCATTCGTCCCCGACCGCCACGATGCGCAGCAGATCATTCTTGGCCGCTCGCTCCCGACACCCCACACAGGTGCGTTCGGGGCATGCGCGGGCTTGCGTCCGGCCAGACACGCCTAAGTCTACCTCCCCGCACCGACCTCACCTCTTCAGGTGAAAAATCGAACGGATGTTGTCGCGATCTGCTGTGTCCCGATCCGCCGTGGAAGCCGCCGGAACCCCCGCTGGGGGCCCCGGCGCACGGCGTCCGTGTCCCTGTCTACCGTTCGGGAAGCCCCGCCCGGTACCGGTTTATTCCCCGTCCGCGGCCCGGTCGGCGCCCGGGGGCACCTCGGTGTCGGGACGGATGTCGATGCGCCAGCCGGTGAGGCGGGCGGCGAGGCGGGCGTTCTGGCCCTCCTTGCCGATGGCCAGCGACAGCTGGTAGTCCGGCACGGTCACCCGGGCGGAGCGGGTGTCCCAGTCGACGACCTCGACCTCGCTCACCCGCGCGGGCGACAGCGCGTTCGCGACCATCTCTGCCGGGTCGTCCGACCAGTCGACGATGTCGATCTTCTCGCCGTGCAGCTCGGCCATCACGTTGCGCACGCGGCTGCCCATCGGGCCGATGCAGGCGCCCTTCGGGTTCAGGCCCGAGCGGGTGGACCGGACGGCGATCTTGGTGCGGTGACCGGCCTCACGGGCGATCGCCGAGATCTCGACGCTGCCGTCGGCGATCTCCGGGACCTCCAGCGAGAAGAGCTTCTTCACCAGGTTCGGGTGGGTCCGCGACAGGGTCACGGACGGACCGCGGACACCCTTGGCCACCCGCACGACGTACGCCTTGAGGCGCAGTCCGTGCGTGTACTCCTCGCCCGGAACCTGCTCCTGCACCGGCAGGATGGCCTCCAGCTTGCCGATGTCGACCAGGACGTTCTTGGGGTCCTTGCCCTGCTGCACGACGCCGGTGATGACGTCGCCCTCGCGGCCCGCGAACTCGCCGAAGGTCAGGTCGTCCTCGGCGTCGCGCAGACGCTGGAGGATCACCTGCTTGGCGGTCGTCGCGGCGATCCGGCCGAAGTCCGACGGGGTGTCGTCGAACTCCTTGGGCTCCTGGCCCTCTTCGAGGTCCCTCGGGTCCTCCGTCGCCCACACGACCACGTGACCGTTGGTGCGGTCCAGCTCGACGCGTGCGCGGCGGAAGCTCCCGTCGGTCCGGTGGTACGCGATGAGGAGCGCCGACTCGATCGCTTCGACGAGCAGGTCGAAGGAGATCTCCTTCTCCCGGACCAGACCCCGCAGGGCACTCATGTCGATGTCCACGACTACGCCTCCTCTTCCTTCTTGTCCTTGCGGTTGAACTCGATCTCGACACGCGCCTTGGCGATGTCGGTGAAAGCAATGCGGCGGGCGGTCGCCTTGCGGCCCTTCACGCCCGGTACTTCGAGGTCCAGCCCCTCGTCGTCCACGTCGAGGATGCGGGCGACCAGTTCTCCGGCACCCTTTTCACCTTCGCCGGACAGCTGAAACTTCACGAGGCGGCCGATCGCCCGAACGTAGTGGCGGTGCTCGGTGAGCGGGCGGTCCGCGCCCGGCGAGCTGACTTCGAGGACGTACTCGTCGTCGCCCATCGCGTCGGACTCGTCGAGCTGGTCGGAGATCTCACGGCTCAGCTCTGCGCACGCGTCCAGCTCCACGCCTTCGTCGGAGTCCACGATGATCCGCAGCATCCGGCGCTTGCCCGCCTTGGAGAGCTCGATGTCCTCGAGGTCCAGGCTCTTGGCGGCGACGAGCGGCTCCAGCAATGCGCGCAGCCTGTCGCTCTGGGTGGTGCTCATCCGGGTGACTCCTCGGCCGCGTGTGCTGTTGTGGTTTCCGTCGTGCGTCAGGTCAAAGGGTATCCGGTCGCGGAGGGTGTTGCCGTCCGCCCTGTGGACGGGGGCCCGGGTACCGTGATCACACCCTGCCCCGCCGCACCCCCGAGGACGCCGCCGTGCCCTGGACCCCGTCTTTGAGACCCTCGCGAAGAAGCGTGCTCGCCGGTGCGGCCGGTGCGGCCGGCTCCGTGCTGCTGTCCGGGTGTTCGGACGGCGGGCCGTCCGGCGGCGACATCGCGCTGCCACTCGAACGGCGGATGCGGGAAGCGGCCGTTCGTGACAGCGAGCGGCTGCTGGAACGTTACGACACCACGGCGGCCGCCCATCCGGCCCTGGCGCAGCGGCTCGCTCCGCTGCGCGCCGCCGTCGCGGAGCACGCGGCGGCCCTGTCCCCCGCTTCCGCCGGCTCCCCGTCCGCGTCCCCCTCCCCGTCCGGCGGCACGGGGGCGGCGGCGCCCTCCGCCGGCGGGGGCGGGCCGGTGCCCCCGCAGGCCGCCGACGCCCTGGCCGCCCTCGCGGACGCCGAGCGCGGGCTCTCCGAGTCCCGGACCATCGACCTGGCCGGGGCCCCCGGGGAGCTGGCCCGGATGCTGGCCTCGGTGGCGGCCTGCGGCGCCGTGCACGCGTACCTGCTGACCTCGACCCCGGGAGCCAAGGCGTGACCCCCGCACCCACCCCCGCCGGACGGCCCCTGGAGGCCGCGCAGGCGGCCCTCGCAGCCGAGCACGCGGCCGCGTACGGCTACGGCGTGATCGGCGCCCGTACCGCCCCCGAGCGGGCCAACGAGGCCCGGGAGGCGCACGGCGCCCACCTCGCCCGGCGCGACGCGCTCACCCGGACGGTGCGGGAACTGGGCGGATCGCCCCGGCCGTCGGAGGCGGCGTACACGCTGCCGTTCGCGGTGCGCACGCCCGGCGACGCCGAGCGGCTGGCCGCCGAGATCGAGGACCGGGTGGCCGGCGCGTACTCCGACCTGGTGCGCTCGGCGGAGGGCCCGCTGCGCCGCGAGGCGGCCGACGCGCTGAGCGCCGCGGCCCTGCGCGCGGCACGCTGGCGCGGTGTCGGCGTAGCCTTCCCTGGGCTGGCGGAACGCTCCGGACGAGCCCGGACCGGCTGAAAGGGACCACGCACGCATGGCTTTCGAACCGCCGCAGCGGCTTGTACGGGCGCTCGGCGAGATGCCGGAAACGGCTCAGGACGCGGGCTGGCTGGGGCAGTTGCCCGCACTCGCCGAGGGCGCGCTGTCCCGGCGCGGGCTGCAGGCCCAGCGGGTCCAGGCCCCGGGCGGCCGGAGCAGCCTGGTCGTCCTCGTCCGGTACGCCGACGGGACCCCGGCCGCCCTGAAGCTCGCACCCCCGCACGCCCGGTCCGACCGGGAGCTGACCGCGCTGGCGCACTGGGGCGGCTTCGGGGCCGTACGGGTGCTCGACACCCGCCACCACGACGAGGACGGGGCGCTCCTGCTGGAGCGCCTGCACCCGGAGGTGTCCCTGCGCTCCCTCCCTGACGCGAAGGCCCTCCTGGAGGCCTGCGGCACCCTGCGCAGGCTCTGGGTGGCGCCCCCGGCCGGACACGGTCTGGAGACGGTGGCGGAGCGCACGGAGCAGCAGTCGGCGGCGTTGCGCGCTGCGCCGCAGGAGGTACGGCCGCTGGCGGAGTCGGCCCTGGCGGTGCGCGCCGAGCTGACGGCGCTGCCCGGCGAGGAACTGCTGCTGCACGGGAACTTCCGGCAGGGCAAGGTGCTCGCGGGCGAGCGGGCGCCGTGGCTGGCGGTGGGCCCGGACCCGCTGGTGGGCGACCGGGCGTACGACCTGGCGCGGCTGGTGCGGGACCGGCTGGAGGACCAGATGGCCTCCTCGGCGGGGGCGGCGGGCGCCCGGCGGCGGGTCAACCGGCTGGCCGACTCGCTGGAGGTGGACCGCGACCGGCTGAGGGGCTGGACTCTGTTCCGGGCGGTCGAATCAGGGAACAGGGCGCTGGCCGCGGGCCGCCGCCGGGACGCGGAGCTGCTCCTGGAGTTCGCGGCCTGGTTGTAGGGCATACCGTACATACAGAGGTATGTCGGGCAGGGGGCTGCCATGGTCGAGGAACTGCTGACAGCGGTGATCGCCGCCGGTGCGGGCGTCGCGGTCTACGTGGGCTTCGCCGCCCGGGTGGTGAAGCAGTACGAGCGGGGGCTGGTCTTCCGCTTCGGTCGGCTCCGCGAGGAGATCCGGGGCCCCGGTTTCACCACGGTCGTCCCGGGCGTGGACCGCCTGCGCAAGGTCAACATGCAGATCGTGACGCTGCCGGTGCCGGCCCAGGAGGGCATCACCCGGGACAACGTCACGGTGCGGGTGGACGCCGTCGTCTACTTCAAGGTCGTCGATCCGGCCAGCGCCGTCGTGGCGGTGGAGGACTACCGCTTCGCCGTCTCGCAGATGGCGCAGACCTCGCTGCGGTCGATCATCGGCAAGTCGGACCTGGACGACCTGCTCTCCAACCGGGAGATGCTCAACCAGGGCCTGGAGCTGATGATCGACAGCCCGGCGGTGGGCTGGGGCGTGCAGATCGACCGGGTCGAGATCAAGGACGTGTCCCTGCCGGAGACGATGAAGCGGTCCATGGCCCGGCAGGCGGAGGCCGACCGCGAGCGCCGCGCCCGCGTGATCAACGCGGACGCGGAACTCCAGGCCTCGCACAAGCTGGCCGAGGCGGCGGAGGTCATGTCGGAGCAGCCCGCGGCGCTCCAGCTGCGGCTGCTCCAGACGGTGGTGGCGGTGGCCGCGGAGAAGAACTCCACGCTCGTCCTGCCGTTCCCGGTGGAACTGCTGCGCTTCCTGGAGCGCGCGGCTCCGCCTCCGGCGACGGTCCACGGCCACGGGGCCGCGGCCCCGTCCGCGGTGACGGGCCCGGGCCCCGAGGCGGCCTCACCGGAGACTGCCTTTCCCCAAGACCCGGCCCCGGCCGGCCCGGCCACCGAGGGCCCCGGGCCGGCCGCGGTCGAATCGGCTCCGGGCGAAGCCCCGCCGGCGGCGCTCGACCGGCCGGCGGGCGACGGCCTCTACCTGGACGCGCCGCCGGCGGACCCGGACCGGCCGCGCGGGTAGGCCGCTGCGCGGAGCCCGCCCCCTACCCGGCTTCCCCCGTTCCCCGGGCTCTGCCCGGACCCGTACCTGCAACGCCGGGGCTGACGTACCGGCCTCGCCGGCGTTCGAGGCGCGGGGTTGTCGGGGGCGGAGCCCCCGCAACGGCGCCGCACCCGGCTACCGCGTCAGGCGGGCGAGGGCCTCCGCCAGCGGGAGCTCCTCACGGGTGCCCGTGGCGCGGTTCTGGAGCTCGACCACGTCCTCGGCCGAGCGGCGGCCCGCCACCAGAATCCACGGGACGCCGATCAGCTCCGCGTCCGTGAGCTTGACGCCCGGCGACAGCCCGGGCCGGTCGTCCAGCAGGACGCGCCGGCCCGCTCGCGCCAGCGCGTCCGCCGCCCGCTCCGCCAGCGCCAGCGGCACGGCCTTGCCCGCCGCCACCACGTGCACGTCGGCGGGGGCGACCGCCGCCGGCCAGCGCAGTCCGCGCTCGTCCGCCGTCTGCTCGGCCAGCGCCGCCACCGCACGCGAGACCCCGATGCCGTACGAGCCCATGGTCACCCGGACCGGCTTGCCCTCGCGGCCGAGGACGTCGAGCCCGAAGGCGTCCGCGTACTTCCGGCCGAGCTGGAAGATGTGCCCGATCTCGATCGCCCGGTCGAGCCGCAGCCCGGTCCCGCAGGAGGGGCAGGGGTCGCCCGGCTCCACGACCACCACGTCCAGGTACCGGTCCACCTCGAAGTCGCGGCCGCAGACCACGTTCCGCGCGTGGGTGTCCACCCGGTTGGCGCCGGTGACCCAGGCCGTGCCGGGCGCCACCCGGGGGTCGGCCAGGTAGCGGACCTTGTCCAGGCCCTGCGGTCCGACGTAACCCCGTACGAGGTCGGGCCGGTCCGCGAAGTCCTCGGCGGTGACGAGTTCGACGACCGCGGGGGCCAGGTGTTCGCCGAGCTTGCCGAGGTCGACCTCCCGGTCCCCGGGGACGCCGACCGCCACGATCTCGCCGTCCACCTTGACCAGCAGGTTCTTCAGGGTCGCGGAGGCCGGGACGCCCAGGTGCGCGGCCAGGGTCTCGATGGTCGGGGTGTCGGGGGTGTCGACCTCCTCCGCCGCCGGGTGCTCCGCGGAGACGGGGGCCAGGGCGAAGGTGACGGCCTCGGTGTTGGCCGCGTAGTCACAGGCCGGACAGTCCGCGAAGGTGTCCTCGCCGGCCTCGGCCGGGGCGAGGAACTCCTCCGAGGCCGAACCGCCCATCGCCCCCGAGACGGCGGACACGATCCGGTGGTCCAGGCCGAGCCGCTCGAAGATGCGGACGTACGCCTGGCGGTGCAGGCGGTACGACTCCTCCAGCCCCTCGTCCGACACGTCGAAGGAGTACGAGTCCTTCATCTGGAACTCGCGCCCCCGCAGCACCCCGGACCGGGGCCGGGCCTCGTCGCGGTACTTGGTCTGGATCTGGTAGAGCGTGACCGGCAGGTCCTTGTACGAGGTGCACTGGTCCTTCACCAGCAGGGTGAAGATCTCCTCGTGGGTGGGGCCGAGCAGGTAGTCGGCGCCCTTGCGGTCCTTGAGCCGGAACAGCAGGTCGCCGTACTGCGACCAGCGCCCGCTGACCTCGTACGGCTCCCTGGGGAGCAGCGCCGGCAGCAGCACCTCCTGGGCCCCGATCGCGTCCATCTCCTCGCGGACGACGCGCGAGACGTTGTCCAGGACGCGCTTGCCGAGCGGCAGCCACGTCCACACGCCCGCCGAGCTGCGCCGGACGTAGCCGGCGCGGACCAGGAGCCGGTGGCTGAGGGTCTCGGCGTCCGCCGGGTCCTCGCGGAGGGTCTTGGCCATGAGGCGGGACATGCGCTGCACGTGTTGCGTAGACATGCGGGGAGGCTACCGGCGGCCGGGCCGCGGGCGGAAACGACTTCAGCGGCGCAGCAGGGGCAGCACGGCGCCCATGACGGCGTACGGGAGGCTCGCGCTCGGGAAGTGGACGCGGCGGGCGAGGTCGCTGTAGCCGAGGGCCCGGTACAGCCCCCGGGCCGGGCTGTCGGTGTCGATGGCGGAGAGGATCGAGCGCGGCTCGGCGGCGTCGTCGGTGAGGGCGGTGATCAGTGCGCGTCCCACGCCGTGGCCCTGGAAGCCGGGGTGGACGTGCAGCTCGGTGATCACGAAGGAGTCGTCAAGCCAGTGCTCGTGTCCGCCGGTCCGCAGGTGCGGCTCGACGATGGTGGACCACCAGTGCGAGCGGTCGTTGGGCATCCCGTACACGAAGCCGGTGAGCGCGCCGTCGTCGGTGAACGCCCCGAGCGCGCGGGCGCCGTGGCAGGCCATGTGGCGCTGCACGATGTAGCGCCGGATGCCGACCTCCTCCTCGCTGAGCCCGAACGCGACGGCCTGCACGCGCAGGGCCTCGTCCACCCGGGCGGCGAGGTCGAAGGGGCCGATGCGGAGTCCGGTAGGCAGCATGCGGCGACCTTACTTCGCGGTAGGGGCGTGCCGGTATGGCACGGGCGGTCCCGCCGCGGTGCCGGAGGCGGTCAGAACAGCACGCTCATGAAGGCGCCGACCTCGCGGAAGCCGACGCGGCGGTAGGACGCGCGCGCGGCGGTGTTGAAGTCGTTGACGTAGAGGCTGACCACGGGGGCCACGTCGCGCAGGGCGTAGGCGACGACGGCGGCCATGCCGGTCTCGGAGTGTCCGCGTCCGCGGAAGTCGGGGTCCACCCAGACGCCCTGGATCTGGCAGGCGCGGGGGGTGGCGGCGCCGATCTCCGCCTTGAAGACGACCTTGCCGTCCTCGACGCGGGCGAAGGAGCGGCCGCTGCCGACGAGCTCGGCGACCCTGGCCTGGTAGAGGAGGCCGCCGTCGCCGACCATGGGCGAGATGCCGACCTCCTCGGTGAACATGGCCACGCAGGCGGGCATGATCATGTCCATCTCGTCCTTGCGGACGCGGCGGACCAGCGGGTCGGCCGCGACCGTGGCGGACGGCTGTTCGATGGTCATGAGCGGCTGGTGGGAGCGGACGTCGCGGGCGGGCCCCCAGGCGGGCTCCAGGAGCCGCCAGAGCAGCCGGGTGGCCTCCGCGGGCCCGACGATGGAGGAGCAGCGGCGGCCGGTGCGGCGGGCCCGGTCGGCGAAGGCGCGTACGGCGTCCGGCTCCGCGCACACGGGGACCAGGTTGGCACCCGCGTAGCAGAGCGATCGGAGCTCGCCGTCGGCGTACCAGCCCCACATCTCGCCGCCCAGCCGCCAGGGATCGAGTCCGGCGACCTGGACCCGCGAGGTGACGAAGGCGTTCGCGACCGGCTCGCGCCCGAGGATCGCGAGCGCGGCGTCGAGATCACTGGGTTCGAGGACCCGGGTGGAGGTCTGGGTCAACACTGGGGCCTCACCATGCAAGTCTGCTGATCTCCGCACTGTACCCGGCACCGGTGGAGGATGCCGCGCGCCAGCGGTCGCGAAAAAGCCCCGGCCCCGCCCCCGAGCTGCGGGAACGGGGCCGGGGCGGTGTCCGGGGCCTCACACGCCGATGGCCACCGTGGGCTCGCCGGAGGTGATGCCGTCCTTCTCCATCTGCTCGGCGATCTTCATCGCCTCTTCGATGAGGGTCTCGACGATCTTCGATTCGGGGACGGTCTTGATGACCTCGCCCTTCACGAAGATCTGGCCCTTGCCGTTGCCGGAGGCGACGCCCAGGTCGGCCTCGCGGGCCTCGCCGGGGCCGTTCACGACGCAGCCCATGACGGCGACGCGCAGCGGGACCTCCATGCCCTCCAGGCCCGCCGTGACCTCCTCGGCCAGCTTGTACACGTCCACCTGGGCGCGGCCGCAGGAGGGGCAGGAGACGATCTCCAGGCGGCGCGGCTTGAGGTTCAGCGACTCCAGGATCTGGATGCCGACCTTGATCTCCTCGACCGGCGGGGCCGAGAGGGAGACGCGGATGGTGTCGCCGATGCCCTCGGAGAGCAGCGCGCCGAAGGCGACGGCGGACTTGATGGTGCCCTGGAAGGCGGGACCCGCCTCGGTCACGCCGAGGTGCAGCGGGTAGTCGCAGGCGGCGGCGAGCTGGCGGTAGGCGTTGACCATGACGACCGGGTCGTTGTGCTTGACCGAGATCTTGATGTCGCTGAAGCCGTGCTCCTCGAAGAGGGAGGCCTCCCACAGCGCGGACTCGACCAGTGCCTCCGGGGTGGCCTTGCCGTACTTCTTCAGCAGCCGGGCGTCGAGGGAGCCGGCGTTGACGCCGATGCGGATCGGGGTGCCCGCGTCCTTGGCGGCCCGCGCGATCTCCTTGACCTTGTCGTCGAACTGCTTGATGTTGCCCGGGTTGACGCGGACCGCGGCGCAGCCGGCGTCGATCGCGGCGAACACGTACTTGGGCTGGAAGTGGATGTCGGCGATGACCGGGATCTGCGACTTCTTCGCGATGACGGCGAGGGCGTCGGCGTCGTCCTGGGTGGGGCAGGCCACGCGGACGATGTTGCAGCCGGCGGCGGTGAGCTCGGCGATCTGCTGGAGCGTGGCACCGATGTCGGACGTGCGGGTGGTGGTCATCGACTGCACCGAGATCTGTGCGTCGCCTCCGACGGCCACGGAACCGACCTGGATCTTGCGGCTGACCCTGCGGTCGGCAAGCTTCGTCGGCACGGCCGGCATTCCGAGAGAGATGGCAGTCATCTGCTGTGCAACCCCAAGGTGTGGATCAAGGTCCCGAGATCGGCGGGCTCCAGCCTTCGAGATTACGCCAACCCGCGCGTGCCCCGCGCATCCGAGGGGGTGCGCCACCCGAACGTAGGGAGCCGGGCACGATGCGTGCCCGGCTCCGGTGCGCGTGGTGTACGTCCGCCGCCGCGGCTAAGTGATCTTGATCGGGTTGACCACGTCGGCGACCATCACCAGCAGCGTGAAGCAGATGAAGACGCCGGCCACCACGTAGGCGACGGGCATCAGCTTCGCCACGTCGAACGGGCCCGGGTCGGGGCGCCGGAACAACCGCGCCAGACCGCGCCGGAGCGACTCCCACAGGGCCCCGGCGATGTGCCCGCCGTCCAGCGGCAGCAGCGGGAGCATGTTGAAGAGGAACAGCGAGAGGTTGAAGCCCGCCAGCAGGTTGAGGAAGATCACCAGGATGTGCGTGGCCGGCAGGTCGAGGTTGAAGATCTCCCCGCTGACCCGCGCGGCTCCGACGACGCCCATGGGGCTGTCCTGGGCGCGGTCGGCGCCGTTGAAGGCCGCGTTCCACAGGTCCGGGACCTTGGACGGCAGCTGCACCAGCGAGGCGACGCCGGCCTGCATCATCTCGCCCATGTGCTCGGCGGACTGGCCGAAGGTCTGGGGGACGTAGCCGGAGGCGGGGGCGAAGCCCAGGAAGCCGGCGGTGACGTACTGGTCCTTGACGTACCTGCCGCTGCCGTCGGTCTTGGCGACCTTGTTCTCGATCAGGTTCGCCTGCAGGTCGATCCGCTGGCCGGCCCGCACGACGGTGATCGTGGCGGGGCCGACGGTGGCGCGGATGTCCTTCTGGAGGGCGGACCAGTCCTCGGCCTCGCGGCCGTTGAAGGCGACGATCCTGTCCCCGGCCCGGAGGCCGGCCGCCTTGGCCGGGGCGGCCGGGTCTCCCGCGGCGCAGGTGTCGCGCTTCTCGCTCTGCTGGATGACGCAGTCCGACACCGAGGCGACGGAGGTGGTCTGGGTGTTGAGCCCGAAGGTCATCAGCGTGGTGAGGAAGATCGCCACGGCCAGGATCAGGTTCATGAAGGGTCCGGCGAACATCACGATCACGCGCTTCCACGGCTTGCGCGTGTAGAAGAGCCGCTGCTCGTCGCCGGGCCGGAGCTCCTCGTACGCCGCCGAGCGCGCGTCCTCGATCATCGAGCGGAACGGCGAGGTCGAGCGCGCCGTCACCTTGCCGTCCCCGCCGGGCGGGAACATCCCGATCATGCGGATGTAGCCGCCCATCGGGATGGCCTTGATCCCGTACTCGGTCTCGCCCCGGTGCCGGGACCAGACGGTCGGGCCGAAGCCGACCATGTACTGCGGCACCCGGATGCCGAACAGCTTCGCCGTCGACAGGTGTCCCAGCTCGTGCCACGCGATGGAGACCAGCAGGCCGAACGCGAAGATCGCGACCCCGAGCACCGTCATCAGAACCGTCATGCGCTCGCCTCCACGGCGGCACGAGCCGCCATCTCCCGCGCCCGGGCCCTCGCCCAGGCCTCCGCCTCGAGGACGTCCCGGACGGTCAGGGAGGTTCCCGACTCCGGCGTCCCGTGCTCATCGACCACGGCAGAGACGGTATCCATGATTGCCGTGAACGGCAGCCGTCCGGCCAGGAACGCCTCGACGCACTCCTCGTTGGCGGCGTTGAACACGGCCGGGGCGGTGCCTCCGAGGCCGCCGACGTGCCGGGCCAGGCCCACGGCCGGGAAGGCCTCCGTGTCGAGCGGGAAGAACTCCCAGCTCGACGCCTTGGTCCAGTCGAAGGCGGGGGCGGCGTCCGGGACGCGCTGGGGCCAGCCCAGACCGATCGCGATGGGGCCGCGCATGTCCGGCGGGGTGGCCTGGGCCAGCGTGGAGCCGTCCGTGAACTCCACCATCGAGTGGACGTAGGACTGCGGATGGACCACGACCTCGATGCGCTCGAAGGGGATGTCGTAGAGCAGGTGCGCCTCGATGACCTCCAGCCCCTTGTTGACCAGGGTCGCGGAGTTGACGGTGATCACCGGGCCCATCGCCCAGGTGGGGTGGGCCAGTGCGTCCTCGACCGTGACGCCGGCCAGCTCCTCGCGGGTGCGGCCGCGGAAGGGCCCGCCGGAGGCGGTGACGACGAGCTTGCGCACGTCGGCCCGGGTCCCGGCGGCCAGCGCCTGGAAGAGCGCCGCGTGTTCGGAGTCGACGGGGATGATCTGGCCGGGCTTCGCGAGGGCCTTGACCAGGGGGCCGCCGACGATGAGCGATTCCTTGTTGGCCAGGGCCAGGGTCCGGCCCGCCCGCAGGGCCGCGAGGGTGGGCGCGAGGCCGATGGAACCGGTGATGCCGTTGAGCACGGTGTGGCACTCGGAGGCGGCGAGCTCGGCGGCCGCGTCGGGTCCGGCCAGGATCTCGGGCAGCGGTTCGCAGGCGCCGTACTGGGCGCTCAGCGCCTCTTTCAGGGCCGGTACGACGTCCTCGCGGGCCACCGCCACCGCCGTGACCCGCAGCAGCCGGGCCTGCTCGGCCAGCAGCCCCACCCGCCCGCCGGCGGCGGAGAGGGCGGTCACGCGGAACCGGTCCGGGTTGCGCAGGGCCAGGTCGATGGCCTGGGTGCCGATCGATCCGGTCGAGCCGAGGATGACGGTGTCCCGGCGGCCGGCCGCGGGGTCGAAGAGGAGGTGCGGATCGGCGAGGGGGGCTGGGCGGTCGCTCATGCCCCCATTGTTGCCGCAACTCAGGGGTGCGTGGACACAGAGCCCCCGTCGGTCACGCGCAGGAGGAGGTGCGGGAGGGTCCCGGCGAACTCGGGAAGCGCGCGGGCCACCGACCACCAGGCGCCCGGGTCCTCGCCGAGGGCCAGCGCGAACAGCCGGTCGGCCTCCGCCCGCGCGGCCAGCACCGGCCCGGACCGGTCGTACCGGTCGGGGGTGGGGCTCTCCCCCAGCCAGTGGTCCTCGTCCAGGGCCCAGCAGGCGGGCAGCTTGTGCCGGACCACGTCGGCGCCGTCGAGCAGCCGGCGTGCCAGGCAGTCCCGCACCCACCGGATGTCCTCCTCGGCGGACTCCATCGGGACCGCGAGGCTCGCCAGGGCCAGTTCGCGCTCCACGCCCCCGTACGGGTCCTCGGCCCTCGGGGCCAGCGAGTGGACCGCGGCTTCGAGCCGGGCGGCCTCCGGCCCGTCGGGCGGGGAGCCCGCCGGTTCCGGAAGGGCGCCGCCGACCAGGCCGTCCACCAGCTCCGGCAGGGTGACCGCGGCCGTCCGCGCGTGGCGGAGCAGTTCGGCCCAGAGCCGGGGGTCGTTCCCGAGGGGGCGCAGGGCCCGGCCCACGGCGGTCCGCATGCCCGCCGTCTCGGGCAGGTTCCAGCGCAGGCCGCGGGCCGCGTGCCCGGGAGGGTGCGCGAGCAGCAGGGTGCGGCGTGCGGGGGCGACGTGGGCGACGAGCTCTTCGAAGGTGAGCAGCCCCATCCGGACGGCACGCACGGCCGGGCGGTGCCAGGAGTGCGGCTGCGCGTCCGGCGCGCCGCCGCCGAGCAGGGCCCGGCCGGTCTCCGGCGACAGCCCGCCGGCCATCAGCAGGGCCTCGACGGCCCCGGGGGGCAGCGGTGCGCGGGCGTGCTCGCGCAGGAGCGCCGCCGGATCGACCGGGGCATGCGGCATCCGCAGCAGGGTGAGGGGTATCCGGGGCCGGCGGCCGTGGCGCCGCAGGAGCGCGGTCAGCTCGCCCTGGGCGAACGGCCCCGGGCCCACCTGGGCCAGCAGTTCGGGCGACGGCCCGGGCCGGGCCGCGTACCGCGCGGGGCCGGGCAGGCCGGGCAGCGGCCGCCCGACGACGCGGGGGTTGCGGGCGATGTAGTGCCGGTCCTGCCCGGTGCCGTGGCGCAGCAGGAGCGTCACGGCCGAGGCGGGCAGCCATTCGTCCCGCGTGAGGTACTTGCGGGCGGGCCCGTCGAGCCGGCCGAGGAGGTCGACGGCGACGTGGTCCGGTGCGTGGCGCAGGACGAGCGCCACGCACCGGGCCAGGCGCCGGCTGGTGCGGTCTTCGCTGGCCGTCGACATCGGCGCCCGCCTCGTGCTCGTACTCGTACGTCCATCCGACTGCTTCCGATGATCGCAGGTCAGCGCAGGGGACGGTGCACGTTTTCGTGGACGGAGCGGCCGGGTGCGGCGTCCGCGATCCAGGGCCCGTCCCCGGAGGGGTCCAGGACGCCCTCCTCCAGCCAGGCGTAGGTACCGGTGAGGACGCCCTCGACGACCTTGCGGTCGAGGTCGTCGGTGTTGGACCAGAGCCGGCCGAAGAGCTCCTCGACGCGCAGCCGCGACTGGTGGCAGAAGGCGTCGGCGAGCTGGTACGCCTCGCGGCCGTGCGCTCCGGTGGCGCGCAGGTGCTCGGCGCGGACACAGGCCGCGCTCATCGCGAAGAGCTCGGCGCCGATGTCGACGATCCGGCCGAGGAACCCCTGCTTGGTCTCCATGCGGCCCTGCCAGCGGGACATGGCGTAGAAGGTCGACCGGGCGAGTTTGCGGGCGCTGCGCTCCACGTAGCGCAGGTGGGCGGCGAGGTCGGGGTGGCCGCCCGGATGGAAGGCCCGGTAGGCGCCCGGGACCTGGCCGGCGCCGGTCGCGAGCTTCGGAAGCCAGCGGGCGTAGAAGCCGGCGGCGCGGGCGCCCGCCTTCGCCTTGTCGCCGAGGTCCTTCTCCGGGTCGATGAGGTCGCCGGCCACCGCCAGGTGGGCGTCGACGGCCTCCCGGGCGATCAGCAGGTGCATGATCTCCGTCGAGCCCTCGAAGATGCGGTTGATGCGCAGGTCCCGGAGCATCTGCTCGGCGGGGACGGCCCGCTCGCCGCGGGCGGCGAGGGAGTCGGCGGTCTCGAAGCCGCGGCCGCCGCGGATCTGCACCAGCTCGTCGGCCATCAGCCAGGCCATCTCCGAGCCGTAGAGCTTGGCGAGGGCGGCTTCGATGCGGATGTCGTTGCGGTCCTCGTCGGCCATCTGGGAGGCGAGGTCCACGACGGCCTCGAGGGCGAAGGTGGTCGCGGCGATGAAGGAGATCTTGGCGCCGACGGCCTCGTGCCGCGCGACCGGCCGCCCCCACTGCTCGCGCACGCCGGACCACTCGCGGGCGATCTTCAGGCACCACTTGCCGGCGCCGACGCACATGGCGGGCAGCGAGAGCCGGCCCGTGTTCAGGGTGGTCAGTGCGATCTTGAGGCCGGCTCCCTCGGCGCCGATGCGCTGGTCGGCGGGCACCCTGACCCGGTGGAAGCGGGTGACGCCGTTCTCCAGGCCGCGCAGGCCCATGAAGGCGTTGCGGTGCTCGACGGTGATGCCCGGCGAGTCGGCCTCCACGAGGAAGGCGGTGATGCCGCCGCGGTGGTTCTCGCTCCGGGGCACGCGGGCCATGACGACGAGGAGGTCCGCGACGACCCCGTTGGTGGTCCACAGCTTCACCCCGTCCAGGACGTAGGCGTCGTCCCCGTCCGGGACCGCCGTGGTGGCCAGCCGCGCCGGGTCGGAGCCGACGTCGGGCTCGGTGAGGAGGAACGCGCTGATGGCACTGGTGGCGCAGCGCGGCAGGTAGGCGTCCTTCTGCTCGCGGGTTCCGAACATCTTGAGCGGCTGGGGCGCGCCGATCGACTGGTGGGCGGAGAGCAGCGCTCCGACGGCCGGGCTGACCGAGCCCACCAGGGCGAGCGCCTTGTTGTAGTAGACCTGGGTGAGGCCGAGGCCCCCGTACTCGGTGCCGATCTTCATGCCGAGGGCGCCGAGCTCCTTGAGCCCGCGCACGGTCTCGTCGGGGATCTTGGCCTCGCGCTCGATGCGGGCGCCGTCGACCTCGGTCTCGCAGAACTCCCGCAGCCGGGCGAGGAAGGCCTCGCCGCGCCGGACGTCCTCGTCGGCGGGGAGCGGGTGGGGGTGGATCAGGTCGAGCCGGAAACGGCCGAGGAAGAGCTCCTTGGCGAAGCTGGGCTTGCGCCAGTCCTGCTCGCGGGCCGCTTCCGCGACCTGCCGTGCCTCGCGCTCGGTCACCTTGGGCCGGGCGCCGGGCCGGGTGGCCGGGGGCGGGCCGGGCTGCTCCTCCGGCCGCCGGCCGGACTGTGCGCCTGGCTGTGTGCCTGGCTGTGTGCCGCTGGGCTGTGTTGCGGACATGCGGGTACCCACCTCGCCGCCGGAGTCGGGGACTTCAGGGAAGACCTGCCGGTGCTACGTGAGAGTCGTACCCCGTGCGGGCGCGCCGGAAAAGGGGGACGGCCGGAGCCCCCGCACAGTGGGCTCCGGCCGTCGGCTCATTGGCCGTACGAGGTCAGATGTCGAGGCCGGTCAGGACCAGGACTCGCTCGTACGTGTAGTCGTCCATCGCGTAGCGGACGCCCTCGCGGCCCACGCCGGACTGCTTGACGCCGCCGTACGGCATCTGGTCGGCGCGGTAGGACGGCGCGTCGCCGATGATCACACCGCCGACCTCGAGCTCGCGGTGGGCGCGGAAGGCGACCTGGACGTCGTGGGTGAAGATGCCGGCCTGCAGGCCGAACTTGGAGTCGTTGACGGCGGCGAAGGCCTCGTCGGTGTTCTCGACCCTCTTCAGCGTCAGGACCGGGCCGAAGACCTCCTCGGTGGCGAGCTTGACGCCGGCCGGGACCTCCGCGAGGACGGTGGGCTCGACCGAGGCGCCGTCGCGCTTGCCGCCGGTGAGGAGCTTGGCCCCCGCGGAGACGGCCTCCTCGACCCAGGACTCGACGCGCTTGGCCGCGTCCTCGGAGACGAGGGGGCCGACGTCGGTGGCGGAGTCGGACGGGTCGCCGGTGACCTGCGCCCGGACCTTGGCGACGACCTTGTCGACCAGGCGGTCGTAGACGGAGGCGTCGGCGATCACGCGCTGGACGGAGATGCAGGACTGGCCGGCCTGGTAGTTCGAGAAGGTCGCGATGCGGGTCGCGGCCCAGTCGAGGTCGGCCTCGGAGGACCAGTCGGCGAGGACCACGGCCGCGGCGTTGCCTCCGAGCTCCAGGGTGCAGTGCTTGTGGGGCACCGACTGCTGGATGGCGTAGCCGACGGTGTCGGAGCCGGTGAAGGAGATGACGGGCAGGCGCTCGTCCTTCACCAGGGCCGGCATCTTGTCGTTGGCCACCGGCAGGACCGACCAGGAGCCGGCCGGGAGGTCGGTCTCGGCGAGCAGCTCGCCCAGGATCAGCCCGGAGAGCGGGGTGGCCGGGGCGGGCTTGAGGATGATCGGCGCGCCGACGGCGATGGCCGGGGCCACCTTGTGGGCGCACAGGTTCAGCGGGAAGTTGAAGGGCGCGATGCCGAGGACCGGGCCCTTGGCGAAGCGGCGGGTCAGGGCGAGGCGACCGACACCGCCGGCGTCGGTGTCGAGGCGCTGGGCGTCTCCGCCGTTGAAGCGGCGGGCCTCTTCCGCGGCGAAACGGAACACGGACACCGCACGGCCGACCTCACCGCGCGCCCACTTGATCGGCTTGCCGTTCTCGGCGGAGATCAGCTGCGCGATCTCCTCGGTGCGCTCGGTGAGCCGCTTGGACACGTGGTCCAGGGCCGCGGCCCGAACGTGGGCGGGCGTCGCGGAGAACTCCGCCGTCACGGCGTACGCCGCGGCCACGGCCTCTTCGACCTGCGCCTCGGTGGGCACGCTGACCGAGGCGACCAGGCGGCCGTCCCACGGGGAGTGGACGTCGAAGCTGTCCTCGCCGGTGGCGAGGCGGCCGGCGAGCCAGAAGGCGTGGGTGGAAGTCATGCGAATCCCGGCCCTTCGGAGTGTGCGGTGGGTCGTTGTCCCCACCACCGTAGGACGCGGGCGCGGATTCGTCGTTTGTCCGGGGTGGAGCGGCCCGTCGCGCGGCTTCGCCGGTTTGTCACTGTCCGGCTCCCCGCGCGGGCGGGCGGCCGGGACCGGACCGGGCGGCCGGGCCGGCCTGACCAGCGGCGTATGACACGGCCGGTGGCCCGGTCCAGAGGGGACAGGCGGGCCAGACCGAACCGGGTCAGCACGCGGTGCACCGTCGAGGGCACCGAGCGGAGCACGTGGACGGGCCCGCCGTCGTCTGCGGCGGGCACCTCATGGGGTTACGCGATGGCTGTGTTCCGACCGAGGGCATGGGCGTTGAGGGCCTGGGCTGTGGTGGGGTAGGCGGGCAGCAGGGTGCTCAGGCCCGTGAGGTTCAGCAGCCGCTGGAGCCGGTCGGGAACGGCGGCCAGGGTCACACTGCCCTCCGCTTCCTTCGCGCAGCGGTAGATGCCGATCAGGGCGTTGAAACCGGAGGAGTCGCAGAAGGTGACGGCTTCGAGGTCCAGGAGCAGGTGGCGGTGGCCCTGCTCGATCAGGGCCAGTGCCTGGCTGCGCACGTGGGGGGCGGTGTCGAAGTCGAGGTCCCCGGAGACGCAGGCCACGGCGAGATCACCGTCGGTGTGCTGGGCGGTGAGGCGGAAGTCGGTCACGGTCGGCTCTCCGGCATCTCGCCGGCAGGGGCGATGGTGTGGGCGGTGGCCGCGGCGGTGAAGCCGTCTGCCGCGGCGTCGGCGAGGGGGACGGACAGGGCCAGCAGGGCGACGTCGTCACCGGCGCCGTGGGGCGTGGCGTCGATGAGGGCGATGGTGTCCTCGATGACCGCCGTCGCACTGACGGTCGCGGTGCGGGCGGCAAGGAAGCCGGTCAGGCCCTCGTCACCTATCATCTCGCCGTCCGCAAGGCGGGCCTCGGTCAGCCCGTCGGTGTAGAGCAGCAGTCCTTCGCCTGGGGCGAGGTGGATGCTGTGGGAGGCGAAGTGTGCGCCTGCGATGGCGCCGATGAGCATGCCGCCCTTGGGCTGCACCGCCTCCACCGTCCCCTGCCCGCGCAGGTGGTAGGCCGGGGGGTGCCCGCCGGTGGCCACCGTGACGGCAAAGCCTCCCTGCTCGTGCGGCTCAAGGACGCCGAAGACGGCGGTGCAGAACCGGCTGCCGACGGCCGCATCGAGGAGCAGCGCCGTGTTCAGCGAGGTGAGGACCACGTCGGGGTCGGGGTCGATCAGGGCGGCGGCGCGCAGGGTGTAGCGGGTCAGGGAGGTCAGGGCGGCGGCTTCGGGACCCTTGCCGCACACGTCCCCGAGGAAGAACGCCCACCTCTTGCCGTCCAGGGCGAAGACGTCGTAGAAATCGCCGCCCACGTCCTGCGGGGAGGCGGTGGCGTAGTGGCAGGCCAGCTCCAGGCCCGGCACCACCGGCAGCGCCGGCGGCAGCAGAGTGCGCTGCAACGCGGCGGCGAACGCCGCGATGGACACCTTGTCCTGTTCCGCGCGCTGCCGGGCCTCCTCCTGCTCGATGCGCCGCTCCTGCTCGATGCGCAGCGCGTTCAGAGCCGAAAGGCGCATCTCCAGCTCATCGAGGACGATCGCGGCCAGATCCGCGAGGGTGGCGGTGTCCTCCTCGGTGATCAGGCGCGGTTTGGTGTCGAGGATGTTGACGGTGCCCAGCCGGTACCCGTCGCCGGTGATGATCGGCGCCGCGGCGTAGAACCGGACCGCCATCGGACCGGTGACCAGAGCGTTGTCACAGGCGACCGGGTCGATGAGAGTGTCGGGGATCACCAACGTCTCATCCGACAGGACCGCCGAGCCGCACAGGCCGGGCTCCCGCCCGATCTCGCTCACGCCCTCCAGGCCGTGGACGGCCTTGAACCAGATCCGGTCCTCATCCACGATCGTCACACTCGCCACCGGCACCTTGAACAGCCGGGCCGCCAACGCCGCTACGCGGTCGAACGCACCGTCCGGAGGGGTGTCGAGGATGTCGTAGCGCCGCACCGCATCCAAGCGGCCGGCCTCCTCCGCCACGCTGAGCGCCCGCCGCACCTGCCCCCCGGCCGGGGGCGCGGCGTGTCCTGCTTGCGGCATGTCTGCCTCTCCTTGCCCGCCGACCCGGACGGTCCGCGCCTCGGCAGCGTAGACCAGCCCCCTGCCGTCAGGAACCGGCCACCCGCCCGCCTTCGACGAGGAGGTCTACCGCGACCGCAGCGTGGTCGAACGGTGCTTCGCCCGCCTCAAGCAGTTCCGCGCGATCGCAGCCGGGTTCGACAAGCTCGCCGACCGCTACCGCGCCGGAGTCGTCCTGGCCCTCCCTGGTCCTCTGGCTCCGCGAACCAACCCGTGATCATTTGTCAGACACTGTCCGGGCCGGAGCGGACGTGGCCTTCAGGGCGAGCCACAGTTCCATCCGGACGTCGGGGTCGTCGAGGGAGCGGCCGAGGATCTCCTCGACCCGCTTCATCCGGTAGCGCAGCGTGTGCCGGTGCACGCCGAGGTCGGCGGCGGCCGCGTCCCACTGGCCGTGCCGGGAGAGCCAGGCCCGCAGCGAGGCCACCAGGTCGCCGCGACCGGTCGCGTCGTGTTCCCGCAGCGCCCGCAGGGTGCCGTCCGCGAAGGCCCGTACGGCGTCGTCGGCGAGCAGCGGCAGCACGGAGCCGGCCGTCATCTCCTCGTGCTCCACCATCGGCCGGCCGCGGCGCCGGGCCACGGCGAGGGCCTGGTCGGCCTGGGTCAGGGCCGCCGCCACGCCGCCGGGACCGGCCGCCCCGGACAGCCCGACCACCAGCTCGTCCGGCTCGGGGACGGCCGCATCGCGGCCGCGCCGCGCCTCCAGAGCCTCCGCGTGCTCGGCGCAGGCCTGTACGGCGGAGCCCCCGTCGGCGGCCAGGACGACGAGCCGGCCCGGCTCGGGGACCACCAGCAGCGGCTCCCCCGTACGGGCGGCCGCCGACTCCACGGCGTCGGCGAGCTGCGCCAGCCCCTCCGGCTGGGCCGTACCGGGCAGCGCCGGCTCGGCCGCGATCAGCCGGAACGGCGCCTCCAGCAGGCCCGCGTACAGGTCCCCGGCGACGGTCCGGGCATGCTCCGCCTCCCCCGCCAGCAGCATCCGCAGCACCGCCGCGCCCAGCCGGGACTCGGCGTCGTGGAGCGAGCGCGAGCGCTCCGTGGTGAGGGTGAGCAGCGCGACCGCGGAGTGGACCGCGTAGCGCTCGGCGGTGCCCAGCGGGGCGCCGGTGCCGACGGCGAGCGCGCCCCGGGCCCGGCGGCCGGTGCCGAGCGACTGGAGCTCGACCCGGTCGTCGGAGCCGCCGACCACGGCGCTGGCGGGCGCGGGGCGCTCCCGCAGCCGCTCCACGTCGGGGGTGAGCCGGGCGGCGCGGCGGGCGGCCCACTCCGGGGCGGCGGCGACCACCGCGCCCGAGGTGTCGTACAGGGCCGCCCAGCCGTGCACGTGCGCGGCCAGCCGGGCCAGCAGCTCGGCGGGGCCGTCGGCGGAGAGCGCGGCGCGGGTCAGGTCCCGCTGGGCCTCGAAGCCGGCGGTCACGGCCCGGTACTGGTCGGCGGCGAGCGCGGCGGAGACGGCCTTGCTGATGGCGAGGAACGGGGTCCGCCGGGGGACCTCCAGCAGCGGCATGTCCTCGGCCCGCGCGGCCTCGACCAGGGCCTCGGGGACCGCCTCGTAGTTGACGCCGACCGCGAAGCCGATGCCGACGACCCCGGCGGCGGCGAGGCGGCGGACGTAGCGGGCCATCTCCTGCGGGTCCTCCGCGTCCAGCTTCATCGCGGTGATCAGCAGCAGCTCCCCTCCGTCCATGTAGGGGACGGGGTCGGCGAGCTCGCTGACGTGGGCCCAGCGCACGGGGGTGTCCAGGCGGCCCTCCCCGGCGCGCACGCTGAGCTTGAGCGCGGAGTGCTGGACGAGTGAGGCGAGGGTGAGCGGCATCGGTTACCAGGGGCCTTAGCGGAGGGGGCGGCAAAGACGGCGCCGGGGCGGCGCCGGACGGGCCGGCTGCCGATTTCGACGTGCCGTACGAACGGCTCCCTTCGATTCTGCCACCCCGTACGGTTCGGGCCCTACCGGGGCGGCGGCGGCCGGAGCCGTACGCGGCCGGGCCCGGCTCGGGGCAGCCGTACGCCGGCGTACGCGCCCCCGTACGCCGGGCCGGAGGGGCGCCGGGCCGGAGGGGCGCCGGGCCGCCGGGCCGTCACGCCGTGCCGGCCAGCCTCACCAGCAGCGGGGCCGCCCGCTCCCCCCGGACGGAGGTCAGCGACAGCACCGCGTACCCCGGGGGGACGGCGTGCGCCAGGTCGGAGGCGGACCAGCGCTCCCGCTCCACCTGCCGCACGGTGACGGCGTCGGTGGTGACGGCCTTGCCGGTGACGAGTTTGCGGAAGGCGTGGATGGCCCGGGTGAGGGGCTGGTCGGCGAAGACCGTCCGGTGGGTGACGTCGCGCGTCTCCACCCATTCGGTGCCCCAGGCCTCGGCGAAGCGCTTCCCGTCCCAGGTCGTGACGCCGGAGAAGGCCGTGCGGCAGCCGACCGCCCCGAGCAGCGGCGTCCGCAGCGCCTCCGGTACGTCGTCCAGCGTGCGCAGGGTCAGCAGCACGCCGGCGTGGGCCGAGCGCAGCCGCTGCACCCCGCGCACGGTCTCCGGGGTCAGCGTGTGCGAGGCGTCGTCGAAGGCGAGGAAGGCGAAGAGCGAGCGGTCGGTGCGGGCAACGGCGGCGGCGTTGAACTGGGCGAGCAGCAGCCGGGCCAGCATCCGGGAGGCGTCTGCGTGCGCCCGTTCGGGCAGGTCGACGCGGACCCGGATGGGGTGTTCCAGGGCCCGCAGCGAGAACGGCCTGCCCTGGCCGGCGGCGTCAGGGGCCCCGACGTTGAAGAAGCCGGCGAATGCGGGCCGGTCCAGCAGGGCCACCCGGTCGGCGAGCGCCGGTCCGGGGTCCCCGTGCGCTCCGTGCTGGCGGCAGCGGGCGTCGAGCTCGCGGAGCATGGACGGCTGCCCGGCCTCCAGGCTGCGCCGCAGGCCGTCGAACGCCTCCGGCACCTGGTCGAGCAGCTCGCGCAGCTCGGGCACGGCGGGAAAGCGGCCGTGCACCGCGCGGAAGGGCCCCAGGAGCTGGGCGAGGGCGGTGGCGGCGCGGCGCACCTCGACCCCGGCGAGGTCGCCGACGAGGGCCTCGGCGAGGAGGGTGGCCGCCTCGTCGGGGTCGGTGGCGCCGCCGTAGAGGTCGAGGTCGTACACGGAGGCGGGGTCGCCGACGCGCACGACGACGTCATACGCCTCGTCGGGCCCCAGCTGCGCCCCGGCCGCGCCGACGGCGACGACGGCGGCCTGGCCGGCGAGCGCCTGGAGCGCGAGCGACTCGACGACGGGGCGCACCAGTCGGGCGGTCTTGCCGCTGCCGGAGGGCCCGACGGCCAGCATGGACGTGCCGAGCACGTCGGGGTCGAGGGCGAGGGCGGTGCCGCGGCGGGCGTACGGGTTGCGGGCGCCGTCCTCGACGGTGCCGAGGAGCACCTGCCGGGCGAGCAGGTCGTGCCGGGCGGCCCGCGCGGGCAGGTCCCGCGCGCCGGAGGGGTGCACACAGGCCCCGGCGCCCTTGTCACGCACGGCGTCGGCGAAGGCCCGCAGCCGGGACGGGTCGACGCGCACGGACTCCCAGGCCCGCCGGATGCGGGCGTAGTCCACGTCGTTCATCCGCCCGTCCCCCACCTCCCGCTCCAGCCGGTCGGCCACGTCCCCCAACCCGGCCGCCCGCACGGCCGGCCACCGCACGGGGTCGTCGGCCGTGTTCTCGGCACCGGCGGGCCGGGGACGGCCGGCCCCCGCCGCCGACGGCGGCGCAGCGGCGTCGGAGCTGGTGGGCGGTGCGGCCGGCACGAACCGGCGCAGCAGTCGGCCTCCACCGCCGAGCCATGCGAAGCCCAGGACGAGGACTACGTCGATCACGGTCCTGGCCGTCGTCATGAGGGCGAGGTTGGCCTCCGGGTCCCCGTTGACGGGGTCGTAGGGGAGGAACCCCTCCACCAGCTGCCGGATCGGAAGTTGGTAGGCGTGTACGAGGAGCAGCGTTACGTAGGCCACCGGCACGACCGTCAGTGCTTGGATCCAGGGTCCGCGTGCGACGACCAGTCGGCTCCAGGCGGTGCGCCAGTTCCCCAGGCGTCCGAAGCCGTAGAGGAGCGCGGAGACGAAGAGCAGCTCGTAGATCGGTTTGGCCTGCACCGCGCCCGTCCCCACGACCGGCTCGCCGTTCGCGGCCCACCAGCTGTGGGGCGTGAAGAGCTTCAGCGGAGCGTCCCAGAAGGGGATGTAGGTGTTGCGCATGAGTGACCAGACGAGGACGCAGGCCAGGAAGGAGATGGCGGCACCGCCTGCCAGGGTCCGGTCCGGGGTCTGCGCGGGCTCCGCTGCCGCCCGGGGCGTGTGGCCGTATCGCCAGATGCCTGGCTCCGCGGCCGGCCGAGCCGTGCGCAGCCAGTCGACCAATGCGGGGACCCGGCCCGGGGCATGGCGCGGCTTCGGAGGGTGTTGGGGCGGGGCGGAGGGTCTGGGGGTGGGGCCCGTGTGGGTGGTGCGTGCGTCGTGCGTGCCGTCCGTGTCCATGAACCCCTGCCCCCTGCGAAAGCCTGCCCGCTGCGGCGCCCAATCTAGTGCCCGGCCGCCCGCCGGGGTCGTGGCGCGCGGGGTCCGCACGGCGCCCCCCCGGCCACTCCTATGGCCGCCGCGGACAAGGACACGCCCCCACCACTCCCGATCGGCGCATGCCTTCGCGCCTCCCCCGGGCCTAGCCTGCGGACAAAGACACGAGTGCGTCCGAAAACACCCCCCAGGAGCCCCCTATGACCGCTGTCCCGCAGGAGCGCCGCATCGTCACCGCGATCCCCGGCCCCAAGTCGCAGGAGCTGCAGGCCCGCCGTCTGTCGACGGTCGCCGGCGGCGTGGGCTCCGTGCTCCCCGTCTTCACGGCCCGCGCGGGCGGCGGCATCATCGAGGACGTCGACGGCAACCGCCTGATCGACTTCGGCTCCGGCATCGCCGTGACCTCCGTCGGCGCCTCCGCCGAGGCCGTCGTGCGCCGTGCCTCCGCGCAGCTCGCGGACTTCACGCACACCTGTTTCATGGTCACGCCGTACGAGGGCTACGTCGAGGTGTGCGAGGCCCTCGCCGAGCTCACCCCGGGCGACCACGCCAAGAAGTCGGCCCTGTTCAACTCCGGCGCCGAGGCCGTCGAGAACGCCGTCAAGATCGCCCGTTCGTACACCAAGCGCCAGGCCGTCGTGGTCTTCGACCACGGCTACCACGGCCGCACGAACCTCACCATGGCGCTGACGTCGAAGAACATGCCGTACAAGCAGGGCTTCGGCCCGTTCGCCCCCGAGGTCTACCGCGTCCCGGTCGCCTACGGCTACCGCTGGCCCACCGGCGCCGAGAACTGCGGCCCCGAGGCCGCCGCCCAGGCGATCGACCAGATCAGCAAGCAGATCGGCGCGGACAACGTCGCCGCGATCATCATCGAGCCGGTGCTCGGCGAGGGCGGCTTCATCGAGCCCGCCAAGGGCTTCCTGCCGGCCCTCGTGAAGTTCGCCAACGACAACGGCATCGTCTTCGTCGCGGACGAGATCCAGTCCGGCTTCTGCCGCACCGGCCAGTGGTTCGCGTGCGAGGACGAGGGCATCGTCCCCGACCTGATCACCACCGCCAAGGGCATCGCGGGCGGCCTGCCGCTCGCCGCCGTGACCGGCCGCGCCGAGATGATGGACTCCGTCCACGGCGGCGGCCTGGGCGGCACCTACGGCGGCAACCCGGTGGCGTGCGCCGGTGCGCTCGGCTCCATCGAGACCATGAAGGAGCTCGACCTCAACGCCGCGGCGAAGAAGATCGAGTCCCTGATGAAGGCCCGCCTGACGGCCATGCAGGAGAAGTACGACATCATCGGCGACATCCGCGGCCGCGGCGCCATGATCGCGATCGAGCTGGTCAAGGACCCGGTGTCCAAGACCCCGTTCCCGGAGGCGGCCGGCGCGCTCGCGAAGGCGTGCCACGCCGAGGGCGTGCTCGTCCTCACCTGCGGCACCTACGGCAACGTGCTCCGCTTCCTGCCGCCCATCGTCATCGGCGAGGACCTGCTGAACGAGGGCCTGGACGTCATCGAGGCCGCGTTCGCGGCCCTCTGATCGAACACGCGCACCGTCCGCTCGATCGCTACCGCCGGTAACGGTCGGGCACTGTGAAGAAGGTGTGGGGGGCCGATGGCGGGAACGCGTTCCTGCTGTCGGCCCCCCTTTCTCTGCCGTACGGTTTCTGCAGATGAGTGAGACACCCCGCTCCCGGGAAATCGGGGGCGACACCAGTGCCGGGCTTCCCCAGCACCGTACTGGGCATGCGTTCGCGCACACTCCTCACCGATCGGACAGCCGCCCGCCCCAAACCCCCCGGGGCGCACGGCGACCCGGTCCGGGCGGCCGTCCCGGAACCATCCCCCCTGTTCCGGGACGGCCGGCCACTCTCCTCGTCGCCGCGCTCTGCGGCCTCCTCTTCTCGCTCACCACCTGGCAGGTCCTGGTCGCGGGTCCGCTGCTGACGCCGGACCGCGCGCTGAGCCGCGCCCTGGTGCGCGCGGTCCCCGACCCGGTCACCGAGCGCCTCTCCGACCTGGGCAACGTGCCCGTCGCGGTACCCGTCCTCGTGCTGGCCATGGCCTACGCCGCCCGGCACGGCCGGCGCGCGGCCGCCCTCGCCGCAGGCCTGGCGATGGCCCTGGTGCCGGCGCTGGTCGTGCCGCTCAAGGTGTGGACCGCCCGCCCGGGCCCGCTGGAGCCCTGGGCCGCCGGCTACTACCCCTCGGGCCACACGGCCACCGCGTTCGTCGCGTACGCCGGCGCCGCCCTGCTGGTGGGCCCGTACACCCGGCGCCCCTGGCCTGCCGCCTGCGCCCTGGCGCTGACGGCGCTGACGGCCGCCGGGCTGGTCCTGCGCGGCTGGCACTGGCCGCTGGACGTGCTCGCCAGCCTGCTGCTGTGCACGCTCCTGCTGCTGCCGGTGCGGTGGGCGGCATCGCCCGACCGGCCGGTCCGGCGGCCGGCGGAGCCCGAGTAGCCGGTCCGGCGGCCGGCGGAGCCCGAGTAGCCGGTCCGGCGACCGGCGGAGCCCGAGTAGCCGGGCGGGCGGCGGCAGTTCGCCCGCACCGCCGGCGCGCCGGCACGTCTGGTCCCCGGCCCCGGGCCGCTCCCTCCGGGGCCGGTCCCGGCTTCCTAGCCGCCGAAGTAGGCGTCGAAGTTCCGGCTGAACTCCCAGCCGCCGAAGCGGTCCCAGTTGATCGACCAGGTCATCAGGCCGCGCAGGGCGGGCCAGGTGCCGTGGGTCCGGTAGGTCCCGCAGTTCGTCCCCTTCGTCAGGCAGTCCAGCGCCTTGTTCACCTCGGCGGGCGGGGTGTGGCCGTTGCCCGCGCTGGTCGTCGCCGGGAGGCCGATCGCCACCTGCTCCGGGCGCAGGGCCGGGAAGACCCGGGCGGTGTTGCCCGCGACCGGGAAGCCGGTGAGCAGCATGTCGGTCATGGCGATGTGGAAGTCGGCGCCGCCCATGGAGTGGTACTGGTTGTCGAGGCCCATGATCGGGCCCGAGTTGTAGTCCTGGACGTGGAGCAGCGTGAGGTCGTCGCGCAGGGCGTGGATGACCGGGAGGTACGCCCCGGCGCGCGGGTCCTGCCCGCCCCAGGGCCCGGAGCCGTAGTACTGGTAGCCGAGCTGGACGAAGAAGGTCTCGGGGGCCATGGTCAGGACGAAGTCCGGGCCGTACTTGGCCTTGAGGGTCTTCACGGCGGAGATCAGGTTGACGATCACCGGTGTGGTGGGGGCCCGGAAGTCGTTGTCCCCGGCGGCCAGGGAGAGGGAGTGGCCCTCGAAGTCGATGTCGAGGCCGTTGAGCCCGTACTCGTCGATGATCCGGCTGACGGAGGAGACGAAGGTGTCGCGGGCCGCCGTGGTCGCGAGCTGCACTTGGCCGTTCTGGCCGCCGATGGAGATCAGGACCTTCTTGCCCGCGGCCTGCTTGGCCTTGACGGCCGCCTTGAACTCGGCCGGCGACTCGACGTTGGGGCATTCGGCGACCGGGCAGAGCTGGAAGCGGATGTCGCCCGAGGTGACGGACGTCGGCTCCCCGAAGGCCAGGTTGACCACGTCCCACGAGGCGGGGACGTCGGCCATGCGGACGTATCCGGAGCCGTTGGCGAAGCTCGCGTGGAGGTAGCCGACCAGGGCGTGGGCGGGCAGGCCGGGGGTGCCCGGACCGCCGCCGCCGCTCGTGGTGGTCACCGCCACGGGGGCGCCCTTGGCGGACTCGCCCGCCGCGTTCACCGCGCTGACCCGGAAGGTGTACGTCGTGGACGCGGCGAGGCCGGTGACGGCCGCCGAGGTCCCGGTGACGGCCACGGGTGCGGCGCCCTCGCGGTGGACCTTGTACGAGGTGGCCCCGGTCGCCGCCGACCAGGACAGGGCCACCGAGGTGGAGGAGGTCGCCGAGGCCGTCAGGCCGGCGGGGGCGGCCGGGGGCTGGGGCTGGCCGGGGCCGGGGCCGCCGGGGTCGGGGCCGACGACCGTGACGTCGTCGGTGAGGTGGGCCGGCTGGCCGTACCAGCCGTGGGTGTAGACCGTCACCGACGTCGTCGCCGGTCCGGTGCGGAAGGTGGTCGTCAGCTGCTTCCACGCGCCCGGGCTCTGGGTCCAGGCGGACACGTCGGTGGTGCCGGTCCCGGCCGCGCCGAGGTAGACGTACGCACCCTGCACCCAGGCGCCGAGCGTGTACGTCGAGTCGGGCTTGACGGTGACGGTCTGGGCGCAGCGGGCGTTGTCCTGGCCCGCCGGGGTGGCCCTGAGGGCGGAACCGCCCCCGTGGACCGGGGTGGTGACGACGGCTCCGCTGCCGCCGGAGCAGCTCCAGCCGTCGAGTCCCGATTCGAAGCCGCCGTTGCGGACGAGGTCGGCGTCGGCCGCCGCGGCCGGCGGGCCCGCGGCGAGGAAGCCGGCCACCGCGAGGGCGGCGGCCGTGAGGAAGGACGTGGCTCTGCGCACAACTGCCTCCGGGGCATGGGGGGATGGAGGGGCTCAGCGGCGCCCAACATGGTCCAGACCAATGTTCTTGTCAATGCCCCCGTCAAGGTTTCCGCCCCGTTCCGCCCTCGGCCGGGGCCGCGGCCTCGTGCATCGCGAGCTCCAGCACGGCCGGGTCGGTGAGGGTTCCCCGCCCGTCCGGGAGCACCAGCCAGCGCACCCCGTCCGTCGCCCGGCCCGGGTACGGGACGACGATCCAGCTCCCACGGCCCGCCCCCCGCACGCCGGTCCCGATCCAGCGCGAGGCGGTGCCCGGGGGCACGAAGAAGCCCAGCCGCGCGTCGCCGGAGTCGGCCAGCACCGGGCCGGGCGGGGCGGGCAGGAGCGCCAGCACGCCGAGGGTGGCCTGCCCCAGCTCCCCGGGCAGGATCAGCACGTCCCACCGGCGGCCGGCGGGGAGCAGGGCGACCCCCAGGGGGTTGCGCCGCCACTGCCGCCGGCAGGCCTCGGGATCGGGGGCCGCCGATACCAGCCAGTCCACCGCCGTCTTGGTCCCCGGGGTCGTCATCGCCCGGCCTCCGTTCCATCGGGTGAAGGGTTCTCACCTGGAGAGAGCGGGGCCGGGCGCGGGTATGACGCGGGTTTCGTTACTCCATGGTGGTGAAACGGGTCACCACGGCCCGCGGAGGGGTCAGCTGTCGAAGCCGAGGCCCAGGCGGTCCAGCGTCTTGAGCCACAGGTTCCGGTGCCCGCCGCGGCTGTCGGCGCGGGCCAGGGACCACTTGGTGAGGCTGATGCCCGTCCAGGCGAAGGGCTCGGGCGGGAAGGGCAGCGGCTTCGAGCGGACCATCTCCAGCTCCGTGCGCTCGGTCCGCTCTCCCGCCAGCAGGTCCAGCATCACGTCGGCGCCGAAGCGGGTGGCCCCGACGCCGAGCCCGGTGAAGCCCGCCGCGTACGCGACCTTCCCCGCGTGCGCGGTGCCGAAGAAGGCCGAGAAGCGCGAACAGGTGTCGATCGCCCCGCCCCACGCATGGCTGAAATTGACCCCTTCCAGCTGGGGGAAGCAGGTGAAGAAGTGCTCCGCGAGCTTGAGGTAGGTCTCGGGCCGGTGGTCGTGGGAGGCGTCGAGCCTGCCGCCGTAGGGGTAGACCGCGTCGTAGCCGCCCCACAGGATCCGGCGCTCGGGAGTGATCCGGAAGTAGTGGAACTGGTTGGCGCTGTCCCCGATCCCCTGGCGGTTCTTCCAGCCGACCGCGTCGAGCTGGGCCTCGGTCAGCGGTTCGGTCATCAGGGCGTAGTCGTACACCGGGACGGTGAGCGGCCGGATTCGCTTGACCAGCGAGGGGAAGATGTTGGTGCCGAGCGCCACCCGCCGCGCGAAGACCCGGCCGTACGGGGTGCGCACGGCCATCCCCGCCCCGGAGGCGGCCAGTTCCAGCCCGCGCGTGTGCTCGTAGATCCGCACTCCGAGGCCGAGGCACGCCTCCTTGAGGCCCCAGGCCAGCTTCGCCGGGCTGAGCATCGCGACGCCGTCGCGGTCCCAGATCCCGCCCAGGAAGGTCGGGGAGTCCACCTCGGCGCGCACGGCGTCGCGATCCAGCCATCGGGAGCCGCCGGCGAGGCCGAGGCGCTGCGCCTCCTCGTGCAGCGCGCGGAGCTCCTCGACCTGGTGCGGCTCGGTGGCCACGTCGATCTCGCCGCTGCGCTCGAAGTCGCAGTCGATGCCGTAGCGGGCGACGGCCGCCTCGATGGCGTCGAGGTTGCGGGCGCCCAGCTCCTCCAGCCGGGCCAGTTCGCCGGGCCAGCGGGCCAGGCCGTTGGAGAGGCCGTGGGTGAGGGAGGCGGCGCAGAAGCCGCCGTTGCGGCCCGAGGCGGCCCAGCCCGCCTCGTGGCCCTCGATCAGGACGACGTCCCCGGCGGGGTCGCGCTCCTTGGCCAGCAGCGCGGTCCACAGGCCGCTGTAGCCGCCGCCGATGACGAGCAGGTCGCAGTGCTCGTCACCGGTGAGGGCGGGGCGGGGCGCGGGCTTGCCCGGGTCGTCCAGCCAGTACGAGACCGGCAGTGCTTCGGAAAGGGATCGTGCAGCGGTGCGCATGGCGACTGGGGCCATGTCTTCCAACTCCCTACGACTTGCTTGCGTGCTACTTGGGCTGTGCCTTCTTGCGGCGGTTGCCGACCATCTGGCCGGCGAGCACCACCAGCACCGCGATGACGAACATCGCCGTGCCGATGACGTTGATCTGGACAGGCGTACCGCGCTGGGCCGATCCCCACACGAACATGGGGAAGGTGACGGTGTTGCCGGAGTTGAAGTTGGTGATGATGAAGTCGTCGAACGAGAGCGCGAAGGAGAGCAGCGCACCCGCCGCGATGCCGGGTGCGGCGATCGGCAGGGTGACCCGTACGAAGGTCTGCACCGGTCCCGCGTAGAGGTCCCGGGCGGCCTCCTCCAGCCGCGGGTCCATCGACAGGACGCGCGCCTTCACGGCGGCGACGACGAAGCTGAGGCAGAACATGATGTGGGCGATGAGGATCGTCCAGAAGCCCAGCTGGATGCCCATGTTGAGGAAGAGGGCGAGCAGCGAGGCCGCCATCACGATCTCGGGCATGGCCATCGGCAGGAAGATCAGCGAGTTGACCGCGCCGCGCCCCCGGAAGCGGTAGCGGACCATCGCGAAGGCTATGGCGGTGCCCAGGGCGGTGGCGGCCAGGGTGGCCCACAGGGCGATCTGGAGCGACAGCGAGAGGGAGCCGCACAGGTCGGCGACGCCGCAGGGGTCCTTCCAGGCGTCGAGCGAGAACTCCTGCCAGGCGTAGTTGAACCGCCCGGTGGGGTTGTTGAAGGAGAAGACGGTGACGACGACGTTCGGCAGGATCATGTACGCGAGCGTGCCGAGGCCCGCGATGACGACCAGATTGCGCCGGAGCCACGTGATGGGTGTGCGCATCAGACCAGGTCCTCCGTCCCCGCTCGGCGGATGTAGATGGTGACCACGATCAGCACGATGGCCATGAGGATGAAGGACAGCGCGGCCGCCGTCGGGTAGTCGAGGATCCGCAGGTACTGCGACTGGATGACGTTGCCGATCATCCGGGTGTCCGTGGAGCCGAGCAGCTCGGCGTTGACGTAGTCGCCGCTCGCCGGGATGAAGGTGAGCAGGGTTCCGGAGACCACCCCCGGCATGGAGAGCGGGAAGGTCACCTTGCGGAAGACCGTCGCGGGGCGGGCGTACAGGTCCCCGGCCGCCTCGTGGAGGCGGGTGTCGATGCGCTCCAGCGAGGAGTACAGCGGCAGGATCATGAAGGGGAGGAAGTTGTACGTCAGACCGCAGACCACCGCGAGCGGCGTGGCCAGCACCCGGTCGCCCTGGGTCATGCCGAGCAGGCTGGTGACGTCCAGGAAGCCGATGTCGTTGAGGACGCCGACCACCGGGCCGCCGTCGGCCAGGATCGTCTTCCAGGCCAGGGTGCGGATCAGGAAGCTGGTGAAGAACGGGGCGATGACGAGCACCAGCAGGAGGTTGCGCCAGCGGCCCGCCTTGAAGGCGATCAGGTAGGCCAGCGGGTACCCGAGCAGCAGGCACAGCGCGGTGGCGGTGCCGGCGTAGAGCAGGGAGCGCAGGAACTGCGGGAAGTACTCGGTGAAGGCGTCCAGGTACGTCTGGAAGTGCCAGGTGACCCGGAAGCCCTCTTCGAGCGAGCCGGTCTGCACCGAGGTGGAGGCCTGGTAGACCATCGGCAGCACGAAGAAGACGAGCAGCCACAGGATGCCGGGGAGCAGCAGCCAGTACGGGATCAGGCGCTTGCGCAGCGCGGCCCTGTGGACCGGGGGCTCGGCCTCGGCGGGCGCCTGGGGCGGCGCCGCGGTGGCGGTCACGCGCCTTCCTCCACCGTCTCGATGCCCGCGTCTATGTCCTGGGCGGCGTCGAGTCCGAAGGTGTGGTCCGGGTTCCAGTGCAATATCACCTCGGCGCCCGGCACGAGGCGGGCGTCCCGCTCGATGTTCTGGGCGTACACCTCCAGTTCGGGGCAGACCCGGCTGTCGATGACGTACTGGGTGGAGACGCCGATGAAGGAGGAGTCCGCGATCCGGCCGGGGACCTTGTTGCGGCCGGCCGCGATGGTGTGCTCCTCGTCGGCGTGGACCAGGGAGATCTTCTCCGGGCGCACCCCGACCAGGAGTTTCCCGCCGGTGGAGGGCGTGGTGGAACATCGGGCCGCGGGGAGCCTGAGCGTGGCGCCGGATGCGGAGACCACGACCTCGGAGCCCGCGGACTCCACCGAGGCCTCGATGAGGTTGGAGGTGCCGAGGAAGTTCGCGACGAAGGTGGTGCCCGGGTTCTCGTACAGCTCGGCGGGGGCGCCCAGCTGCTCGACGCGGCCGCCGTTCATCACGGCGACCGTGTCGGCCATGGTCATGGCCTCCTCCTGGTCGTGCGTGACGTGCACGAAGGTGATGCCGACCTCGGTCTGGATGCGCTTGAGCTCCAGCTGCATCTGACGGCGCAGCTTGAGGTCGAGGGCGCCCAGCGGTTCGTCGAGGAGGAGGACCTGGGGGTGGTTGATCAGGGCGCGGGCGACGGCCACGCGCTGCTGCTGCCCGCCGGAGAGCTGGTGGGGCTTGCGCTGGGAGAACTGGCCGAGCTGGACCAGTTCCAGCATGTCGTCGACCTGCTTCTTGACGGACTTGATGCCGCGGCGGCGCAGGCCGAAGGCGACGTTCTCGTAGATGTTCAGGTGCGGGAAGAGCGCGTAGCTCTGGAAGACCGTGTTGACCGGGCGCTTGTACGGCGGCAGGTCGGTGACCTCCCGGTCGCCGAGGTGGACCGTGCCGGTGGAGGGCTCCTCCAGTCCGGCGATCATGCGCAGGGTCGTGGTCTTCCCGCAGCCGGAAGCGCCGAGGAGGGCGAAGAAGGAGCCCTGGGGGATGGTGAGATCCAGCGGGTGCACGGCGGTGAAGGTGCCGTAGTGCTTGCTGATCCCGGCGAGGCGGACGTCGCCGCCCGCGGTCTTGTCAGTCATGGGTCGCGGCCTTCGGTGGTGTCGTCGGAAGGGTGCGGAGTGCGGGTGGGGTACGGCGTGGGGTGTGCGTGGGGTGAGGGGTGTGACGTGGGGGGTGCGCGCCGTGCGGCGGGGCGGGTGCGGACGGGGCCGGACCCGGTGGGCGCGCGAGCCGTCAGGCGCCGATGAGCTTGGCGAACTTCTCCTCGTACGCCGTCTCTTCCTCGGCGGTGAGGGAGCGGAAGGCGTGCGACTTGGCGGTCATCGCCCGGTCCGGGACGATCAGGGTGTTGTCCGCGAGCCCGGGGTCGATCGCGGCGAGCTCGTCCTTGACCCCCTCGACCGGGCAGACGTAGCTGATGTACGCGGCCAGCTGCGCGGCGACCGGCAGCTCGTAGTAGTAGTCGATGAGCTTCTCCGCGTTGGCCTTGTGCCGGGCCTTGGCGGGGACCAGCAGGTTGTCGCTGGAGGTGATGTAGCCGGCCGCCGGAATCGCGTACTTGATGTCCGGATTGCCTGCCTGGAGCTGGATCACGTCGCCCGCCCAGGCGAGGCAGGCGGCGAGGTCGCCCTTGTCGAGGTCGGAGGTGTAGTCGTTGCCCGTGAAGCGGCGGATCTGGTTCTTGTCCACGCCCTTCTGGAGCCGGCCGACCGCCGCGTCGAAGTCGGCGGTGGTGAAGTCCGCCGGGTTCTTGCCCTGGTCGAGCAGGGTCATGCCGACGCTGTCGCGCATCTCCGTCAGGAAGCCGACCCGGCCCTTGAGGGTGGGGTCGTCGAGCAGCTGGGTGACAGAGTCGACCGTCTTGCCGCCGGTGGCCTTGGAGTTGTAGGCGATGACGGTGGAGATGCCGGTCCAGGGATAGCTGTAGGCGCGCCCCGGGTCCCAGTCGGGGCTGCGGAACTGCGGGGAGAGGTTGGCGTAGGCGTGCGGGAGGCGGGAGGAGTCCAGCTTCTGGGCCCAGCCCAGGCGGATCATGCGGGCGGCGAGCCAGTCGGTGACGACGATCAGGTCGCGGCCGGTGTCCTGGCCGGCCGCGAGCTGCGGGCGGATCTTTCCGAAGAACTCGACGTTGTCGTTGATGTCCTCGGTGTACTTGACCTTGATGCCGGTCCGCTTGGCGAACTCCTCCAGGGTCGGACGGGTCTTCTCGTCCTCGCTGGTGTCCATGTACTCGGTCCAGTTGGAGAAGGTGATCTCCTTCTCCCGGTCCGAGTGGTCGTCGGAGGCCGCCGCGGCGGCACCCTCGCGCTTGGCGGGCGGGATGCCGCAGGCGCCGAGGGTCGACAGGCCTGTGAGGGTGAGCGCTCCGACTCCGGAGGCGCGCAGCAGCGAGCGGCGGGTCAGGGCGCCCCGCCCGCTGGTGAGGCTGCGCCGCATCGCGGCGCTCTGCGCCGCGGAGAGGCGGCCGGGTTCGAACTGCTCCATGCGCGTTGCCCTTTCGGGATGGGTGCGGCGCCGCTGGTCCGGCGGCTGGCTTCTATCGGTCCCCGAAGATCGTGCGGTGCCAGTCCTTCTCGGCCACCGCGGTGTTGTCGTACATCACGTGCTTGACCTGCGTGTACTCCTCGAAGGAGTAGGCGCTCATGTCCTTTCCGAAGCCGCTGGCCTTGTAGCCGCCGTGGGGCATCTCGCTGATGATCGGGATGTGGTCGTTGACCCAGACGCAGCCCGCCTTGATCTCGCGGGTGGCGCGGTTCGCCCGGTACAGGTCGCGGCTCCACGCGGATGCGGCGAGTCCGTACGGGGAGTCGTTGGCCAGCTCGATGCCCTCGTCGTCGGTGTCGAACGGCAGGACGACGAGGACGGGTCCGAAGATCTCGGACTGGACCACCTCGCTGTCCTGGGCCGCCCCGGTGATGAGGGTGGGCCGGTAGTAGGCGCCCTCGGCGAGCTCGCCGCCCGGGATCTCGCCGCCGGCGACGACGGTGGCGTACGCGCGGGCGCGCTCCACGAACCCGGCGACCCGGTCCCGCTGGGCGTGCGAGACCAGCGGGCCGAGGTCGGTGGTGGGCGCGAAGGGGTCGCCGACGCGGACGGTCCCCATCAGTTCGGCGACCCGGGCGACGAAGGCGTCGTGCAGGGGGCGCTGGACGTAGGCCCGGGTGGCGGCCGTGCAGTCCTGGCCGGAGTTGATGAGGGAGGCGGCGACGGCGCCGTGCGCCGCGGCCTCCAGGTCGGCGTCGTCGAAGACGAGGAAGGGGGCCTTGCCGCCGAGCTCCAGGTGGAGCCGCTTGACGGTGGCGGTCGCGATCTCCGCGACCCGCCTGCCGACGGCGGTGGAGCCGGTGAAGGAGGTCATGACCACGTCCGGGTGGCCGACCAGGTGCTCGCCGGCGTCCCGGCCGGCGCCGGTGACGATGTTGACCACCCCGTCGGGCAGACCCGCCTCCTTGGCGGCCTGCGCGAACATGAGGGAGGTCAGCGGGGTGAGCTCGGCGGGCTTCAAGACGATGGTGTTGCCCGCGGCGATGGCCGGGAGGATCTTCCACGCGGCCATCTGGAGCGGGTAGTTCCACGGGGCGATGGAGCCGACGACCCCGATGGCCTCGCGGCGCACGTAGGACGTGTGGTCGCCCGAGTACTCGGCGGCCGCCTGGCCCTGGAGGTGCCGGGCGGCGCCCGCGAAGAAGGCGGTGTTGTCGATGGTGCCCGGCACGTCGAACTCCGTCGACAGCTTGACCGGCTTGCCGCACTGGAGGGACTCGGCGTACGCGAAGTCCTCCGCCTGCTCGGCGAGGACGGCGGCCAGCCGGTGCAGGGCGTCCGAGCGCTCCCCGGGGGTGGCGCCGGACCAGGCCGGGAAGGCCCGTTTGGCGGCGGCGACGGCCTCGTCGACGTCCGCGGTGCCCGCGAGTTCGTAACGGAGCACCTCGTGCCCGGTGGCCGGATCGACCACGGTGTGTGACCGGCCCGAGGTGCCGGGCCTGAGCCGCCCGTCGATGTACTGCGCGCCGTCTGCGAAGCGGTCCTTGACCTGGAAGCGGTTGCCCATCACGCTCTCACGCTCTCCGTAGCTACAGTTCGAGCTACAGCTCGAATTGAGTGCCGATCCTGGCAGAGGCGGTGCCCTCGGCCAAGTGATTCCGTTGTTGCCTTTTGATTACGCGACGAAATCGGTCGACCATGTGTCGAGGCACGCCCGAAATCCCGTACGAAGTGTCCGTGGCGACTGTCAGACTCGCGTGCATGGAGACGATCGAGGAACTGATCAAGCAGGTCAGCAGCGGTGAGCGGGTGAAGTTCCTGCCGTTCTGGGGGCACCGTCCGCGGCCCGACGGGACCCTGGGACCGAGCTGTCTGAGCCAGTGGTGGCCGTCCGAATTCACTGTGGGTGACGTCCGGTACGCCACGGCGGAGCACTGGATGATGGCCGGCAAGGCCCGGCTGTTCCAGGACCCGGAGGCGGAGCGCGCCGCCCTGGAGGCGGCCACCCCGGCGGAGGCGAAGAAGGCGGGGCGGCTGGTGCGCGGCTTCGACGACACGATATGGAAGCGGGAGCGCTTCGCCCTGGTCGTGGAGGGCAGCGTGCACAAGTTCGGCTCCGATCCGGCGCTGCGGTCGTACCTCCTCTCCACCGGGAAGCGGGTGCTGGTCGAGGCGAGCCCCATGGACCGGATCTGGGGCATCGGGCTGGCCGCCGACGACGAGCGCGCCCTGGACCCGGCGCGCTGGCGCGGGCTGAACCTGCTGGGCTTCGCACTGATGGAGGCGCGCGAGCGCCTGCGCGGCGCCTCGGCGTGACCGGGGGGCTCCGTGCGCTCCGCGAACCGGTACGCCTTCGGGGGCCGGCCGACGCGGCGTTCCGCAGGGTGGCCCGGATCGAGGAGGGCCGGGGCGCGCACGGGCCCCGGCTCGCCCGGGGGACGCGGCCGCCGGCCGGTGCGGGCCTTGGCGCGCGGCCCCGTCAGACCTTTTCGCGGATCTCGGAGGAGTCCGTGTACGGGTTCCGGTAGTCGGAGTCGCCGCCCGGGAGGCCGGCGAGGACCCCGAAGAACATGACCGTGACCAGGATGCCGGCCACGACGCCCACGGCTCCCGTGATGATGCCGGCCAGCGCCAGCCCGGCGTTGTCGGCCTCACCGCGGGCGGCCTTGCCGCGGCCGAGGGCGCCGAAGATCACCGCGCCGATACCCAGGGGTATGCCCAGGAAGGCCACGAAGCAGCCGAACAGGCCGAGGACGACGGCCAGGATGCCCAGGACCAGCGCCGTGATGCCGAAGCCGTTGCTCATCCGCTGCCCGTACGGCGGGTATCCCGTCGGGCCGCCGCCCGGGTGGCCCGGGTAGCCCGGGTGGCCGGCATATCCCGCGTCCCCGGGGTAGCCGTACCCCTGGACGGCGGGCCGGGCGGCCGGGTAGCCGTATCCGCCCGCGTCCGGCGGGGCCGGATACCCGTACGCCGCCTGACCGGATGTCGCGGTGTCGGCCGACGGCGGCAGGGACTCCCCCGGCATCCCGGCGAGCGTCGGCTGGTCGTGCACGGACGGCGGCCCCGGCGCACCCGCGGCGCCCGAGGCGCCCGCCGGGCCGGAAGGGCCCTGGGGCGTGCCCTGCGTCTTGCCCAGCTCGACCGCCGGACGCTCGGGCGGCGCCCACGGGTCTCGCGGATCCGGACTGTTCTCGGTCATGCGGCACCCCCCTCTCGTACAGCCATGCTAAGCGCTGCCACCGACAGTCACCGGGGTGCCTACGATGAAGCCCGACCTGCCCGCACCCGCGTCCTACCGGAGGCACCCCCATGACCGACCTGCACCCCTTCATCGCGGGGCTGCCCAAGGCGGAACTCCACGTCCACCACGTCGGCTCCGCGTCCCCGCGCATCGTCGCGGAGCTCGCCGCCCGGCACCCCGACTCGAAGGTCCCGACCGATCCCGAGGCCCTCGCCGACTACTTCACCTTCACCGACTTCGCGCACTTCATCGAGGTCTACCTGTCGGTGGTCGACCTGGTGCGCACCCCTGACGACGTCCGGACCCTCACCTTCGAGGTCGCCCGCGACATGGCCCGGCAGAACATCCGCTACGCCGAGCTGACCATCACCCCCTACTCCTCGACCCGTCGCGGCATCGAGGAGGGGGCCTTCATGGCGGCCATCGAGGACGCCCGCAAGGCGGCCGAGGCCGAGCTCGGCGTGATCCTGCGCTGGTGCTTCGACATTCCCGGCGAGGCCGGCCTGGAGGCCGCCGCCGAGACCACCCGCCTCGCCGTCGACCTGCGCCCCGAGGGCCTGGTCTCCTTCGGTCTCGGCGGCCCCGAAATCGGCGTCCCGCGCCCGCAGTTCAAGCCGTACTTCGACCGGGCCCGCGCCGCCGGCCTGCACAGCGTGCCGCACGCCGGCGAGACCACGGGCCCCGGAACCGTCTGGGACGCCATCCGCGAGCTGGGCGCCGAGCGCATCGGCCACGGCACCAGCTCGGTGCAGGACCCGGAGCTCCTCGCGTACCTGGCCGAGCACCGGATCGCGCTGGAGGTCTGCCCGACCTCCAACATCGCCACCCGCGCGGTGACCGACCTCGACCTGCACCCGGTCAAGGAGATGGTCGCCGCGGGCGTGCTGGTCACGATCAACAGCGACGACCCGCCGATGTTCGGCACTGACCTCAACAACGAGTACGCGGTCGCCGCCCGCCTCCTCGACCTCGACGAGCGCGGTCTCGCGCAGCTCGCGAAGAACGCGGTGGAGGCCTCGTTCCTGGACCCGGCCGGGAAGGCGCGGCTCACCGCGGAGATCGACACGTACACCGACGGATGGCTCGCATTCTGAAGTCCCCCTGAGAATGGGGGTCATGCGCACTCTGACTGCCGTCGGCCACCGCGGCGATCCCTACCGTGTCCGTGAGAACACCCTCCCCTCGATCCGTTCCGCCTTCGCCCGCGGGGCGGACGCGGTCGAGGTCGACGTACGCCTGACCCGCGACGGGGTGCCGGTCCTGCTGCACGACGCGTCGCTCCGGCGGCTGTGGGGCCACGACGTACGGCTCGACGCGGTCACGGCCCCGCAGCTCAGGGAGCTCGTGGGGGGCGGTGTGCCGACGCTGCGCGAGGCCCTGATGGCGGCGGGCGCGGGCCGGGTGATGATCGATCTCCCGGGTGCCTCGGCGGAGGCGGTGCGGACCGTCGTGGACCTGGTCCGCGCGTGCGGGGCGCGCGAGCGGACGTACTACTGCGCCGGACCGAACAGCATGCTGGCGGTCCGCGCCGCCGATCCGGGCGCGGAGATCGCGCTGACCTGGACCACGCTGTCGCCGCCGCGGCGGGTGCTGATCGACGCCGTGCGGCCCCGCTGGCTCAACTACCGCTTCGGGCTGGTGAGCCGGGAGCTGACCGGCGCCCTCCACCGGGACGGCCTGCTGGTGTCGGCCTGGACGGCGGACACGAAGCGGACGATGCGCTCCCTCATCGCCGCCGGGGTGGACGCGGTCACCACGAACCGGGTCGATGCGCTGGCGGACGTGCGCGCGGAGTTCGGCCGGTGACACCCCGGCTCGCCGAGCGCCCGCGGCACGCGGCTCCCCGGTGGCGGACGGCGCCGGTCAGGCGGCTGCCCGCGGGGTGGCCGGCAGGGCCTCCAGCCGCTTGATCGCGCGGCGCAGGATCAGCAGGGGGATCACCCCGAAGACGCCGAAGGAGATGTCGATGAGCGACCACCCGAAGGGGATGTCGCGGATCGGGCCGCAGATCAGTGCCAGCGGGACGACACCGGCGCAGGCGATCATGCCGGCCTCGACGATCCATATGTTGCGGACGGGGTCGCGGTAGACCCCGTAGAAGAAGACGGCGATGACGAGGTGGGCGAAGGCGAGCCAGTCGGTGCCGTAGAGCAGGAAGGGGTAGTCGGCGTCGGCCCGGTCCAGTCCGTCGCCCACCCGTCGCAGCCACGCGTTGTCCACCAGGGAGTTCCCGAGGCGGACCTCGCTGACGAGGGGGAAGGCGGTGAGTCCGCTGAGGACGAGACACACGAGGAACAGCAACAGCCAGGCACGGATGCGCCGCTGAAGGGCGCTTCTCTCGCTCATGCAAGGAAGCCTACCCGCATTTCTGAACACGTTCAGCAGAATTCCTGAACATGTTCAGTTCTGCACTGCCCGCAGCTCAGAGCCCGACGATCGCGTTCCAGCGCTTGGCCAGGGAGCGGCGCTCGGCGGAGGAGATGTCCCGCGCCACGGCGAGCCGCCTGCGCATCCCGTCGTCGGGGAAGATCAGCGGGTTCTCGGCCAGTTCGGCGGTCTCCCTGTCGTCGGAGCCGGCGAGGACCTCACGGGCCGCCGGAACCGGGCAGACGTAGTTGACGGACGCGGCCAGCTCCGCGGCCACCTCGGGGGCGTAGTAGTGGTCGATCAGGGCTTCGGCATTGGCCTTGTGCCGGGCCAGATTGGGGACCAGCAGGCTCTCCGCCCACAGTTCGGCCCCCTCTTCGGGGACCACGAACTCGATGTCCGGGTTGTCGGCTTGGAGCTGGATGGCGTCGCCGGAGTAGGCCTGACAGGCCAGGACGTCGCCCTTGCCGAGGTCGGAGGTGTAGTCGTTGCCGGTGAAGCGGCGGATGTGCCGCTTCTTCACCATCGCCTCGACCCGGTCGCACATCCGGTGGAAGTCGGACTCGGTCCAGGCCGTGACGTCCACGCCGTCCCCCTGCATCAGCAGGGCGTAGGACTCGTCGAGGCCGGAGAAGAGGGTCACCCTGCCCGCCAGGTCCGGCTGCCACAGGTCCTTGACCGACTTGATCTCCCGGCCCAGGGCCCTGCGGTTGTAGGCGATCCCGGTGATCCCCGACTGCCAGGGGACGGTGTGCAGTCGGCCCTCGTCGAAGGCGGGGGAGCGCAGCTGCGGGTCGAGGTGGCGGGCCACGTTGGACTGGGCCGAGCGGTCCATCTTCTGGGCCCAGCCCAGGTGGACGAAGCGGGCGGCCATCCAGTCGCTGACCACGACCAGGTCGTGCCCGGTCTCCTGCCGGTTCATCAGGGCCGGGCTGACCTTGCCGAAGAACTCGTCGTTGTCGTTGATCTCCTCGGTGTACCGGACCTCGATGCCGGTCTGCTCCGAGAAGGCCTCCAGCGTCGGCCGCCGGGTCTCGTCCTCGTCGTCGGTGTCGATGTACAGCGGCCAGTTGGAGAAGGTGACACTCCGGTCCCGCTCGGACCGGTCGGGGCCCCCGCGCCGGCCCTCGGGGACGTAGGCGGCGGGGACCCCGCAGCCGGTCAGCACGGCCGGCAGGCCCACGGCACCGAGGCCGCGCAGCGCCGCGCGGCGGGAGAAGGCGAGTTGAGGCATGGCCACAGCCTCGGGGGAACACGAGGGGGCGGGCAATAGACATGTTGTCTACTGCCCGCCCCCTCAACGCTGTGCTCTGGCCGATGCGGCCGGTCAGCCGTCGAGCGAGGTCATCACGTGCTTGATGCGGGTGTAGTCCTCGAAGCCGTAGGCGGAGAGGTCCTTGCCGTAGCCGGACTTCTTGAACCCGCCGTGCGGCATCTCGGCGACGAGCGGGATGTGGGTGTTGATCCACACGCAGCCGAAGTCGAGGTTCTTGGACATCCGCATCGCCCGGCCGTGGTCCTTGGTCCACACGGAGGAGGCGAGGGCGAACTCGACGCCGTTCGCGTACTCCAGGGCCTGGGCCTCGTCGGTGAACGACTGGACGGTGATGACGGGGCCGAAGACCTCGTGCTGGATGATCTCGTCGTCCTGCTTGAGGCCGGAGACGACGGTCGGGGCGTAGAAGTAGCCCTTGTCGCCGACCCGGTGGCCGCCCGCCTCCACCTTGGCGTGGGCGGGGAGGCGCTCGATGAAGCCCGCGACCTGGTTCAGCTGGTTCGGGTTGTTCAGCGGGCCGTACAGCACGTCCTCGTCGTCGGGCCGGCCGGTCTTGGTGTCGGCGGCGGCCTTGGCGAGGGCGGAGACGAACTCGTCGTGGATCGACTCGTGCACGAGCACGCGGCAGGCGGCGGTGCAGTCCTGGCCCGCGTTGAAGTAGCCGGCGACCGCGATGTCCTCGACGGCCTTGGCGATGTCGGCGTCCTGGAAGACCACGGCCGGGGCCTTGCCTCCCAGCTCCAGGTGGACGCGCTTGACGTCCTTGGAGGCGCTCTCGGCGACCTGCATGCCGGCGCGCACGGAGCCGGTGATGGAGGCCATCGCCGGGATGCGGTGCTCGACCATGGCGCGGCCGGTCTCGCGGTCGCCGCAGACGACGTTGAAGACGCCCTTGGGCAGGACCGAGTCGATGATCTCCGCCATCAGCACGGTGGAGGCCGGGGTGGTGTCCGAGGGCTTGAGCACCACGGTGTTGCCCGCGGCGATGGCCGGGGCGAACTTCCACACGGCCATCATCATGGGGTAGTTCCACGGCGCGACCTGGGCGCAGACGCCGACCGGCTCCCGGCGGATGATCGAGGTCATCCCGTCCATGTACTCGCCGGCCGAGCGGCCTTCGAGCAGGCGGGCGGCGCCGGCGAAGAAGCGGATCTGGTCCACCATCGGCGGCAGCTCCTCGCTGGCCGTGAGGCCCAGCGGCTTGCCGGTGTTCTCCGACTCGGCGGCGACGAGCTCGTCCGCGCGCGCCTCGAAGGCGTCCGCGATCTTCAGCAGCGCCTTCTGGCGCTCCGCGGGGGTGGTGTCGCGCCAGCCCGGGAAGGCGGCCGCGGCGGCGGCCATGGCCGCGTCGACGTCGGCCTGGCCCGAGAGCGGGGCGGTGGCGTACGCCTCGCCGGTGGCGGGGTTGACCACCTCGGTGGTCCGCCCGTCGGCGGCGGCCTTGAACTCCCCGCCGATGTAGTTGCGCAGACGACGCAGTTCGGTGGTCACTACAGCCACACTCCTGATCACATGTCCAACGATTGAGACGAATCCCAAGCCTAGCTCCTCGGCGGAGGCATTCGACAGGCCCGGATGCCACGAACTACGAAATCAGTGAGATCCGAGCACGCAAACAACGGATTTCATCGGTTCCGTCTTGCGGAACAGACGACTCCTCGTGCACAGTGTGGTCGTGGTCAGTCGAAGCGCAGATTCCAGGAACAGACAACCGTCCCCTTCGGTCGATGCTGTGTCCCTGGCGATCATCGAGCAACTGCAGGAGGACGGCCGCCGTCCCTACGCAGCGATCGGCAAGGCCGTCGGCCTGTCGGAAGCCGCCGTGCGCCAGCGCGTGCAGAAGCTGCTCGACCAGGGCGTCATGCAGATCGTCGCCGTCACCGACCCGCTCACCGTGGGCCTCAGGCGCCAGGCGATGGTCGGCATCAACGTCGAGGGGGACCTCGACCCCGTGGCCGACGCCCTGACGGCGATGGCCGAGTGCGAGTACGTGGTGATGACCGCGGGATCGTTCGACCTGATGGTGGAGATCGTCTGCGAGGACGACGACCACCTGCTGGAGACGATCAACAAGAAGATCCGCGCGCTCCCCGGCGTGCGATCAACCGAAAGCTTCGTTTATCTGAAGCTGAAGAAGCAGACCTACATGTGGGGAACCCGATAACCGTGAGCCAGGACCTCTCCAAGACCGCGTACGACCACCTGTGGATGCACTTCACCCGCATGTCGTCCTACGAGAACGCACCCGTCCCCACCATCGTCCGGGGCGAGGGCACCTACATCTGGGACGACAAGGGCAAGCGCTACCTCGACGGTCTCGCCGGACTGTTCGTGGTCAACGCCGGTCACGGCCGCAAGGAACTGGCCGAGGTCGCCTACAAGCAGGCGCAGGAACTCGCGTTCTTCCCGATCTGGTCGTACGCGCACCCCAAGGCCGTGGAGCTCGCCGAGCGCCTCGCCCACTACGCCCCCGGCGACCTGAACAAGGTCTTCTTCACCACCGGTGGCGGCGAGGCCGTCGAGACCGCCTGGAAGCTCGCCAAGCAGTACTTCAAGCTCCAGGGCAAGCACACCAAGTACAAGGTCATCTCCCGTGCGGTCGCCTACCACGGCACCCCGCAGGGCGCGCTGTCCATCACGGGCCTTCCGGCCCTGAAGGCCCCCTTCGAGCCGCTGGTCCCCGGCGCGCACAAGGTGGTCAACACCAACATCTACCGCGCCCCGATCTACGGCGACGACCCCGAGGCCTACGGCCGCTGGTGCGCCGACCAGATCGAGCAGGAGATCCTCTTCGAGGGCGCCGACACCGTCGCAGCCGTCTTCCTGGAGCCGGTGCAGAACGCCGGCGGCTGCTTCCCCCCGCCGCCCGGGTACTTCCAGCGGGTCCGCGAGATCTGCGACGAGTACGACGTCCTGCTCGTCTCCGACGAGACGATTTGCGCGTTCGGCCGCCTCGGCACGATGTTCGCCTGTGACAAGTTCGACTACGTGCCGGACATGATCACCTGCGCCAAGGGCATGACCTCGGGCTACTCCCCGATCGGTGCCTGCATCATCTCGGACCGCCTCGCGGAGCCCTTCTACAAGGGCGACAACACCTTCCTGCACGGCTACACCTTCGGCGGCCACCCGGTCTCCTCGGCGGTCGCGCTGGCCAACCTCGACATCTTCGACAAGGAAGGCCTCAACCAGCACGTGCTGGACAACGAGGACGCCTTCTTCTCGACGCTGAAGAAGCTGCACGACCTGCCGATCGTCGGCGACGTCCGCGGCAACGGCTACTTCTACGGCATCGAGCTCGTCAAGGACAAGAGCACCAAGGAGTCCTTCACGGACGAGGAGACGGAGCGCGTGCTCTACGGATTCCTCTCCAAGGCGCTCTTCGAGAACGGCCTCTACTGCCGGGCCGACGACCGCGGCGACCCGGTGATCCAGCTGGCCCCGCCGCTGATCGCGGACCAGGGCACCTTCGACGAGATCGAGGGGATCCTGCGCTCGGTGCTCACCGAGGCGTGGACCAAGCTCTAGAACGCCCCGCCACACGGCCCGGATCGTCCGTTCGAGTGAGAACAGGAGGGTCCGGGCCGTGTGCTGTCCACAGACAAGACGTTCATCTCTTTACATCTCTCTACGACGCCAGTGACCGATCGGCATCCGCCTTCGTTCCCCCGGACGGGGGAGCCGGGCCGGTCCGGTCCCGATCCGCAGTCGACCGAAGAGGTGTACGCCATGGTGGCCCCACCGGACAACGACGTGCTCTGGGCACGCTCCCTGCACTACTCCCACAGCGGCTCCCCCGGCCTCATCGGCGTCTCCGTCGCAGTCGGCCAGGGCGAGATCCTGGCCGTGACCGGGCCGCGCGGCAGCGGGAAGACAACCCTGCTGCGCTGCCTCTCCGGGCAGCTGCCGCCCGAGCAGGGCGAGGTCTGGTTCAACAGCGTCCCGGTGCACACCATGGGAGCCCTCGCCCGGGAGCGCCTGCGCCGCGACCGGTTCGGCTGGATCGGGCCCGAGCCGCGCCTGCTGCCCGAGCTCAAGGTCTGGGAGAACGCGGCCCTGCCCCTGCTCATGGCCGGGGTCTCCCACCGCACCGCCAAGCACGCCGCCTGCGAGTGGCTGGAGCGCCTCGACATCGGCGCCTTCGCCCGCAAGCGGCCCGCCGCCCTGAGCCGTGCCGAGTCCCAGCGGGTCGCCCTGGCCCGGGCCCTGGTCAACCAGCCCGCGGTGATCTTCGCCGACGAGCCCACCGCCCCGCTGCACCGGGCCGAGCGGACCCTGCTGCTCCGTACGCTGACCAGCGCCGCCCGCTCCCACGAGATCACCGTGCTGCTGGCCACCCACGACGAGGAGACGGCGGCCGCCGCCGACCGGCGCCTGGCCCTGCTCGACGGCCGGTCCGCCGCGGTCGCCGAGGCCGCCGGCGCGGACGCGGCGGGCTCACCCGGCTCCCCGGCCTCCCCCGGCTCCGAGACCACGGAGGACCAGGCCGCGTGCTCGCTCTCCGCCTAGCCCGCGGCTCCCGGCCCCTCGTCCAGCTGCGGCGGCTGCTCGTCGCCGCGGCGTCGGCCGGCACCGGGTTCCTGCTGCTGTACGTGCTCGCCGGGGCCCTGGACCGCCCCGCCGGATCGTTCCTCCGGCTGCTGTGGGCGCTGGTCCCGCTTGCCGCCACCGTCCAGCTCGCCGTCGCCGTGGCCCGCACCGACCCCGCGACCCGTCCCCCCGAGGGACTGGACGCCGCCGGGCTGGGGCCCGTACGGCGGGTCCTGGTCGCGGCGATCTCCACCGCCGTCTCGTGCGCCCTGGGCAGCGCCCTCGCCCTGGCCGCCTTCCTCCACCTGCGCGGGGACCTGGCCGGGCTGCCCTTCGACGGCGCGGGGGCGCGCCTGCTCCACGCGGACCGGCCGCTGCCCGTCGCCGCCGCCCTGACCCTGCTGGCCCTGGTCCCGCTGGCCGCCTCCGCCGCGACCGCCCTCTGCCTGCGCCCGCACGCCCCGCTGGCCCCGCAGACCGGCCTGCCCTGGGGCATCACCCTCACCGCGTGCGGGCTCGCCACCCAGGCGTTCGCCGGCCGGGGCGGCGCCGGAATGCTCGTCGGCTGGTCCCTGACCGCGGTCGGCCTCGTGCTGGCCGGGCCCGGTCTGGCCTACGCCTGCGGGACGCTCGTGCAGGCGGTGCGCCCGGGCGCACCGCGGCTGCTGGCCGGCCGGGGCCTCCAGGAGCAGGCGAGCCGCCTCGGGCCGGCGCTGGGAATGCTGTGCGCCGTCGGCGCCGGCGCCCTCACGGCGCCGGCCCTGCGCGACGGGGGCGGGCTCCTCGTCCCGCTGGGCCCGCTGACGGGACCGGCCGCCGCGCTGGTGGCGCTGTGCGCGACCGCGAGCCTTCTCACATCCTCGGTGGAGGCCCGGCAGTCCCGGGCCCCCGGCCGCGAGGCCCTGCGCGACCTCGGCGCCCCGGCCAAGGTCCTGCGTACGGCCGCGAGTTTGCGGGCCACCGCGCTGATCGCCGTCTGCGTCCCGCTCAGCTGGGGTGTGGCGCAGCTGACGTCGATGGCCTTGACCCGCTGACGCGAGCAGCCCTTAGTGTGGGCCGAATGGTCAACGCAGACATCGAGATCGAGACGCTCGACGAATTCGACCGGGTAGCGGCCCGGGGCTCGCTGAGCGGCTACCGGATCCAGTCGGTCAACCTGCTGGAGCGGACGTTCGCCCTGCTGGCCGCCGACACCTCGGCGGCCGTGTTCCTGGGCTGCCCGATGGAGCCCGACGCCGCGGTGAAGGTCCGCGCCGACGGGGCGCTGGTCTACCCGCCCGTCCCGGACCTGCCGTTCAACCCGTACCGGGGTCTCCTCTACACGCCCGCGGAGCTCTTCGCCGGCCTGCCCGCGGGCTACGAGGCGACCCCGGACGCGCTGGCGTACTCCTGGTTCCAGGAGACCAAGTCGGACGGCGACGTCTTCTCCTCGATGCTGCGCTCCATCCACGACGACGCGGTCTCCGACGCCCTCGACGAGCACCTGGCCGGTGCCCGGGTGGTGGGGGTGATGGGCGGCCACGCCATGTCCCGCGGCGGCGCCGACTACCGCGGCGCGGCGGAGCTGGGCCGGACCCTGGCCCGTTCCGGGCTGACCGTGGCCACCGGCGGCGGCCCCGGCGCGATGGAGGCCGCCAACCTCGGTGCCTACCTGGCCCCGGCCCCGGACGAGGCCCTGCCGGAAGCCCTGGAGCTGCTGTCCAAGGCCCCGTCGTTCGTCCCGTCGGTGTCCGACTGGGCCCGCGCCGCCTTCGCCGTACGGGACCGGTGGCCCGCCGGCGGCGACTCGGTGGGCATCCCGACCTGGTTCTACGGGCACGAGCCGCCGAACGCCTTCGCCGGGCACGTCGCCAAGTACTTCGCGAACGCCACCCGGGAGGACGGGCTGCTGGCCCGGTCCACGGCGGGCGTGGTCTTCCTGCCCGGCGCCGCGGGCACCGTGCAGGAGGTCTTCGACAACGCGACGCCCAACTACTACGCGTCGCGGGGCGAGCCGACCCCGATGGTCCTGGTCGACCGTGAGCACTGGACCGAGCACCTGCCGGTGTGGCCGCTGCTGCGGGCGCTGGCGCGCGGCCGTGCGATGGAGGCCAGGATCACCCTGGTCGACTCCGTCGACGAGGTTCCGGCGGCGCTCGCGTCAATGCGCTGACCCCGCGAGGCAACTTCCGGGCCCGTTCTGACGTCTGGCAGTGGTACCGCAAAATCTGCCAGACGTGAACGGAGCCTTCGGGTGCTCATAGGCCTGCTGACCGCTGTCGCGGCGTCCATCTGCTACGGCACGGGATCCGTCCTGCAAGCCGTGGGATCGCGCCGCGCCGCCCGGATGTCCCCGGCCGCGGCCGGGGTCACCGCGCACGGCGGCCCGAATCTGTCGTCCACCGCGAAAGCCGCGATGACCTGGGAGTTCATCGTCGGCACGATCCTGGACTTCGTGGGCTTCGGGCTGGGCGCCCTGGCGGCCCGGATGCTCCCGCTGTTCCTCTCCCAGACGGTGATCAGCGCCAACCTGGTGATCACGGCTGTGCTCAGCGTGAAGATGCTGGGCATCCGGCTGAGCCGCAAGGAGTGGACCTCGATCGGCGTCGTCTGCACGGCGCTGGTCCTGCTGGCGACGGCGGCGGGCCACGAGGGCGGCCACCACGCGCCGATGTCCACGCACTGGTGGCTGCTGGGAATCACCCTCCTGCTGATGGTGGGCGGCACGGTCGCCGTCCGCCTCTTGGGCGGTCGGGCCGCGATCCTGGCGGGCCTGCTGTCCGGGCTGGGCTTCGGCGCACTCGGCGTCGGCGTCCGCATCCTGAACGGGATCGACCCCTTCGACCTCGGCGCGCTGCTCTCCGACCCGGCGCTCTACGCCATCCTGGCGGCCGGGTTCGGCGGCATGTACCTGCACACGATCGCCCTGCAGATCGGCTCGGTGAACGGCGCGACCGCCGCCCTGGTCGTGGGCGAGACGGTGCTCCCGGGTGCCATCGGCGTCCTGTGGCTCGGCGACGCCTCCCGGCCGGGCCTGGCCTGGCTCGCGGTCCTCGGCTTCGTCCTGGCCGTGACGGGTGCGGTGGCCGTCGCCTGGTACGGCAAGCACGAGGGCGCCGAGGAGCAGGTGGAAGCCCCGGTCCCGGTGCCGGTCCGGTAGTCCCCGGTCCGGTAGTCCCCGACCAAGGCGCACGGCCCCGTCCCCCGGCTGGGGCGGCGCCGGGGCGCGTCCGCCCGTACGCCCTCTCACCCGTGCGGCCGCCCCCTGATGGCGGCCGCGCCGCGGCTGCCGCTTGCTGGACGGGGGAGAGAGCGAGAGGTGCATGGAGTCCACGAGCGAGCGGCTGCGGACGCCCGGGGCCGCCGGCACGGCCGGCATCGCCTTCGCGCTGCTCCTCGGGGCGGCGATCGTACTGATGCGCATCGCCCTGCCCTCGGGCGGGGGCGCGACCGCGGCCGTCGATCCCGGGGACCGCTGGGCGGTGCGGACGGCCCTGGAGATCGTGCCGTTCGCCGGCATCTTCTTCCTGTGGTTCATGGGCGCGCTGCGCGCCCATGCCGGTGAGGCCGAGGACAGGTTCGTGTCGACCGTCTTCCTCGGCAGCGGCTTCGTCTTCGTGGCCACCCTCTTCATCGCCGCCGGCGCGGCGGGCACCGTGCTGGACGAGGGATCGGACACCGTCTTCGGCCGCGAGTACGCCTACACGCTGCTGACCACCTACGCGATGCGCATGGCGGCCGTGTTCGTCTTTGCCACCTCGACCATCGGACGCCGTCTGGGGATCTTCCCGCGCCCGCTGGCCCTGCTGGGCTACGTCACGGGCCTGGTCCTGCTCGTCATCGGGTCCGGCGTCCCCTGGTCCGAGCTGATCCTTCCGGCGTGGGCCCTGGTCGTGGGCCTCTACATCGTGCGCGCCGGCATCCGGTAGCGTGCTCCGGTGCCCTCGCGCATGCTGAGGAGGGGGACGCGACCACTCGGGGAATCGGGCCACGGAAGGGCTGATGACTCATGAGGCTCGTCGTCGACCTCAATCGCTGCCAGGGGTACGCCCAGTGCGCGTTCCTGGCTCCCGACGTGTTCACCATGCACGGTGACGAGTCGCTGCTGTACGACCCGGATGCGCAGGAACAGCACCGCGAGGACGTCGCGCGCGCCGTCGCCGCCTGCCCGGTCGGGGCGATCCTCGTCGAAGCCGCACCGGCCGCCGCCGGGCGCCTGCCGGCACCGGGAGGCGCGAGGTGAGCGGTGACGGAAGCCTGGAGCGCCTCAGGCGCGACGGCCGCATCGTCGTCGTAGGCGCCTCGCTGGCAGGCCTGCGGGCCGCCGAGACGATGCGGGAGAAGGGCTTCGCCGGCTCGCTGACGATGATCGGCGACGAGCCGTACGAACCGTACGACCGGCCCCCGCTCTCCAAGCAGGTCCTACTGGGCAGGGCGACCGCGGAGCACACCGCGCTCCCCCGCCGCCGGGACGTCGACGCCCAATGGCGGCTCGGGGTGCCTGCCACCGGCCTGGACATGGCCGCGCGCCGGGTCAGGCTGGGCGACGGCGACGAGGTGGAGTACGACCGCCTGCTGATCGCGACCGGCGTCCGGGCGCGGCCCTGGCCGAACGAGGAGGAGGGCGCGCTCGACGGGGTCTTCGTCCTGCGCACCCGCGACGACGGGGCCGCCCTCGAGCGGGCCCTGGCGGCCGGCCCCCGCAGGGTCCTGGTCATCGGCGCCGGCTTCACCGGCTCCGAGATCGCCTCCGCCTGCCGGGAACGCGGCCTGCCTGTCACCGTCGCCGAGCGCGGTGCGGCGCCGCTGGTCGGGGCGCTCGGCGGGGTCATCGGCGAGGTCGCCGCGCAGATGCACCGCGAGAACGGCGTCGACCTGCGCACCGGAATCATGGTGACCGGCCTGGAGGGCGACCCCTCCGGGCGGGTCCGCGCCGCCCACCTCTCGGACGGCAGCGCCGTCGAGGCCGACGTGGTGGTCGTCTCGCTCGGTGCCCAGCGCAACACCGAGTGGCTGGCCGGGTCCGGGCTGGGCGCCGGCCCCCGCGGCATCGCCTGCGACGCGGGCTGCCGGGCCTTCGACATCCGGGGGATCGTGACCGACGACATCTATGTGGCGGGTGACGTGGCCCGTTCCCCGCACGCGCTCTTCGGATACCAGTTCCTGTCCCTGGAGCACTGGGGCAACGCCGTCGCCCAGGCCGAGACGGCGGCGCACAACATGCTCAGCGAGAGCGCGGACCGCCTGCCGCACCTGTGGGTGCCGGGATTCTGGTCGTCCCAGTTCGGCGTGAACATCAAGTCCGTCGGGGTGCCGCCGATGGGCACCGAGATCATGATCACCCAGGGGTCCCGCGAGGAGCGCCGCTTCGTCGGCGTCTACGGCTACCAGGACCGCGTGATCGCGGCGGTGACCTTCGACAACTGCCGCTGGCTGCCCTTCTACCAGGAGCAGATCGAGACGGGGGCGCCGTTCCCCGTGCCGTTCGAGACCATGGACCGCAGGTCGGACGGGCACAAGGCGGTGTCCGCGGACTTCCCGGACCCCTCGGTGCCCACGCACGGTCCCACCATCACCCTGAGCGGCTACTCGCCCGCCGACCGGAGGATGACGTTCGTCCCCGCGCACCACTGACCCCGGCGCGGCCCTCCCCCGAGGTCCGCGAGGAGGACCTGTCATGACCCAAGCCATCCTGCGGGAGATCATCGACTACGCGAACCGGGCGGATCCGTATCCGCTGTACCGGGAGCTCCGCAAGACGCCGGTGTCCCACGAAGGGGACGGCCCGTACGTCGTCAGCACCTACTACGAGATCCGCAGCCTCCTGCACGACCCCCGCATCAGCTCCGACTCCCGCAACCTGAGGCAGACGGGGGACGACCCGCTGGGCGGGGGCGCGGAGGAGGAGACGGCGCTGCCCCCGTCCTTCCTCAGGCTCGACCCGCCGGACCACGACCGGCTGCGGCGGATGACGAACCGGCCGTTCGGCCCGCCGCACTCCCCGCACAAGGTCCACGGCATGCGCACGGAGCTCGGCGGGATCGTCACCGGCCTGATCGACCGCATCGCCGCCGCCGACTCCTTCGACCGCGTCGACCTGGTCGACCAGTTCGCCTACCCGTTCCCGGTGTCGGTCATCTGCCGGCTCCTCGGGGTGCCGCCCGAGGACGAACCGCGCTTCCACGTCTGGGCGGAGGCCATCGCCGCCAGTCTGGACCCCGACCCGGACGCCGACCCGTCCGAACGCGGCAGGAGCTCGACCGACGCCCGGATGGAACTCGGCATGTACCTGGCCGGGTTGATCGAGGAGCGGCGCAAGAACCCGGGCGACGACATGCTGTCCCAACTGGCGACCGCGGACGGCCCGGACGGGTCCATGACCACGATGGAGGCGCTCAGCACCTCGGCGCTCCTGCTGATCGCGGGGCACGAGACGACGGTCAACCTCATCACCAACGGGATGCTGACCCTGCTGCGCCACCCGGACGTGCTGGCCCGGCTGCGCGAGGACCCCGGCCTGTCCGTCCCCGTCGTCGAGGAACTGCTGCGCTACGAGCCGCCGGTGCAGCTGATCCCGCACCGCACCACGCTCGCCGACATCGAGGTGGCGGGCGTCGCCATCCCCAAGGGCGCGTCCCTCTGGCTGATCCTGGCCTCCGGGAACCGCGACCCGAAGCGGTACGAGGACCCGGACCGCTTCGACCCGGACCGCGAGGACATCCAGCACCTCGGCCTCGGCAGCGGCATCCACAGCTGCTTCGGGGCCCCGCTGGCCCGGCAGGAGGCGCAACTGGCCCTCGGCGAGCTGGCCCGCCGCCTGGAGAATCCGCGCCTGCTGGAGGACCCGCCGCCGTACCGGCAGAACGCGGTCCTGCGCGGGCCGCGGCACCTGGCGATCGCCTGCGACGGCATCCGCGCGTAGGGAGCGGCCCGCGTCCGCCGCCCGCATCCGCCGCCTCGGCCCGCATCGCCCGCCTCGCCGGGCCCGGGCCGCCGGACCGCGGCCGCCGGACGCCTCTACGGCGCGGGCAGTACGACGACCTCGGACGCGGCGAAGGCCACCTTGACGCGGTCGCCCACGGCGGGGGCCCCGGCCAGGCCGCACTCCGCCTCCAGCACGGGCCCCGCCTCCGGGCGCAGCCGCAGGGCGACGTGGGTGCCGCGGAAGGTGCGCGACTCCACGATCCCCGCGAGCCCGTCCTGCGCCAGGAGCACCCCGGCCGGGCGGATCATGACCTGCCGCTCCCCCTGCGGCGAGCCCGCGGGCACCGCCACCCTGCCCCACGGGGTGGCGGCGGCACCGGCCGAGACCGTCGCCGGGACCACGTTCTCGAAGCCGAGGAAGCGCGCCACGAACTCCGACGCGGGCCGCTGCCAGACCTCCAGGGGCGTCCCCGCCTGCGCGATCCGCCCGTCCCGCATCACCACGACCCGGTCGGCCAGCGCGAAGGCCTCGCCCTGGTCGTGCGTGACGGCGAGCACCGTCGTGCCGAGCCGGGAGAACAGCCCCCGGAGCTCCACCACCAGCCGCTCCCGCAGCCCCCGGTCCAGCTGTCCCAGCGGCTCGTCCAGCATGAGCAGCCGCGGCGAGGGGGCCAGCGCCCGGGCCAGCGCGACCCGCTGCTGCTCACCGCCCGACAGGGAGGCCACCGCCCGGCCCTGCGCCCCCGGGAGCCCGACCAGCTCCAGCAGCTCCGCGACCCGGGGCCCGTACACCCCCCGGGAGGGGCCCCGCATCCGCAGGCCGAAGGCGACGTTCCCGCCGACGTCCCGGTGCGGGAAGAGCTGGTGGTCCTGGAACATCAGGCCCACCCCGCGCCGGTGCACAGGCACGTCCGCCTGGTCCGCGCCGCCGAGCAGCACCCGGCCGGCCGAGACCGGCTGGAGTCCGGCGACGACCCGCAGCAGGGTGGACTTGCCGCTTCCGCTCGGTCCCAGCACGCACACGGTCTCGTGCTCGGCGACCTCCAGGTCGACGCGGTCCACGACCGCGCGCTCACCGAAGCGGACCGACACCCCGTCCAGGTGCAGCAGTGCCATCAGAACTCTCCGGAGGTCTTGTCGGGGCGCAGCCGCTCCAGCGCCAGCAGAGACACCGCGCACACCAGCATCAGAATCGTGCTCAGGGCCATCGCCTGCCCGTAGTTCAGCTCGCCGGCCCGCCCCAGCAGCCGCGCCACGGCCACCGGCAGCGTCGGACGGTCCGGTCTGGCGATGAAGACGGTCGCGCCGAACTCGCCCAGCGACACCGCGAAGGCGAAGCCGGCCGCGATCAGCAGCGCCCGCCGCACCAGCGGCAGGTCCACCTCCCGCCAGGCCCGCAGCGGGGACGCGCCGAGGACGGCGGCGGCCTCGCGCAGCCGCCCGTCCACGGCCCGCAGCACCGGCAGCATGGTCCGGACGACGAACGGCACGCCCACCAGGGCCTGTGCCAGCGGCACCAGAATCCACGAGGTCCGCAGGTCCAGCGGCGGCCGGTCCAGGGTGATCAGGAAGCCGAAGCCCACCGTCACGGCGGACACCCCGAGCGGCAGCATCAGCAGCGCGTCGAAGCCGCGCACGAAGCTGCCGCCGCGCCGGGTCAGCGCCGCCGCCGCGAGCCCCCCGACGAACAGGGCGATGGCGGTGGCGGTCAGCGCGTACCGCAGGGAGTTCCAGATCGCCTCGACCGGCGGCACCAGGAAGGTCCCGCCGCCGGCGCCGGCGTCCTGGAGGGCCCGGTAGAAACCGAGGCCGTACCCGCCGGGGGCGTCGAAGGACCGCTCGACCAGCACCCCGAGCGGCAGGACGATCAGCAGGGCCACCGTCAGCAGCACCCCGCCCAGCAGGGACCGCTGGGCCCACCCGCGCGGCCGGTGCGCCGTGCCCCCGGGGTCGACGAGGCGCAGCGCGGTCTCCCGCCTGCGCACGGTCCGGGCGTGCACGGCGAGGATCAGGCCGACCGCGGCGAACTGCACCATCGTCAGCACGGCGGCGGTGGGCAGGTCCAGCAGCTGCGCGGTCTGCCGGTAGACCTCCACCTCCAGGGTGGAGTACGCGGGACCGCCGAGGATCTGCACGACGCCGAAGGAGGTGAAGGTGAACAGGAAGACCATCAGCGCGGCGGCGGCCACCGCCGGGCCCAGCGCGGGCAGCGTCACCCGGCGCCACGCGGCGAACCGTCCGGCGCCCAGCACCCGGGCGGCCTCCTCCTGGCGGGGATCGAGCTGCGCCCAGAGGCCGCCGACGGTCCGTACGACCACGGCGTAGTTGAAGAAGACGTGGGCCAGCAGGATGGCCCACACGGTGGTGTCGAGCCGGACGCCCCACAGCTCGTCCAGCAGTCCGCCGCGGCCGACCAGCGCGAGGAACGCGGTGCCGACGACGACGGTGGGGAGCACGAACGGCACGGTGACCACGGCCCGCAGCAGTTGCTTGCCGGGGAACGCGAAGCGCGCGAAGACGTACGCGCCGGGGAGCGCGACCAGCAGCGTGAGGACGGTCGAGGCGAGCGCCTGCCAGGTGGTGAACCACAGCACGCCGGCGATGTCCGGCCGGGCGAGCACCTCGGCGGCCCGGCCGAACTGCCAGCCCGCGTCCGTCGTGAGCCCGCGCCCGACGATCGCGCCGACGGGGTAGGCGAAGAACAGCCCGAAGAAGGCGAGGGGCACGGCCATCAGGCCGAGCCGCACGGCCATGGCCCGCCCGCCTCCACGGGGACCGGGACCCGGCGCGGCGCCCCCCGGCGCCGCCCCCGGGCCCACGGGAGTTCCTACTTCACGACGAGCGAGGACCATGCCTTGACCCACTGCTCACGGTTCTTCGCGATGGTCTCCGGAGCCACGGCCTCGGGCTTCTCGACCACCACGCCGTGCTTGGTGAACAGCTCCGGCAGGGCCGCGTCCTTCGTCACCGGGTTCACGAACATCTGGAGCGGCATGTCCTCCTGGAACTTCCTGCTGATCAGGAAGTCCAGGAGCGCCTTGCCGCCCGCCTCGTTCTTCGCGCCCTTCAGCAGGCCCGCGAACTCGACCTGGCGGAAGCACGTACCGGTGGAAACGCCCGTGGGGGCCTCGGCCGGCTGCGGCTCCCCGTACAGCACCTCGACGGGCGGGCTGGAGGCGTAGGAGACGACCAGCGGGCGGTCGCCCTTGGCCTTCCTGCCGCCCGCCGAGCCGGAGAACCGCTCGTTGTAGGCCTGCTCCCAGCCGTCGACGACCTCGACGCCGTTGGCCTTGAGCTTGCTCCAGTAGTCCTTCCAGCCGTCTTCGCCGTACTTGCCGACGGAGGCGAGCAGGAAGCCGAGGCCGGGCGAGGAGGTCGCGGCGTTCTCGGTGACCAGCAGGTCCTTGTACTCCGGCTTGATCAGGTCGTCCAGCGTCTGCGGCGGGGCGATCTTCTTGTCGGCGAAGTACTGCTTGTCGTAGTTGACGCAGATGTCGCCGGAGTCGACCGGTGTGACCCGGTGCTCCGCGTCCAGCCGGTACTCCGGCTTCACCTCGCCCAGGCCCTTGGCCTCGTACGGGGTGAAGATGCCGTTGTCGAGGGCGCGCGAGAGCAGGGTGTTGTCGACGCCGAAGAAGACGTCGCCGCGCGGGGAGCCCTTGGTGAGGATCTCCTGGTTCAGCGCCGCGCCCGCGTCTCCGGACTTCAGCTTCTTGACGGTGTAGCCGCTCTCCTGCTCGAACTCCTTGAGGACCGCGTCGGTCACGTTGAAGGAGTCGTGCGAGACGAGGGTGACGGTCTTGGACGCGGGGGCGTCGCCCGCGCCCGCGGACGAGTCCTCGGCGTCGCCGCCGCAGGCGCTGAGCGCGGTGACGCCCAGCGCGGCCGCGAGCGCGGCGCCCGCGATCTTCCTGGTGGTGCTCACTGGTCAATTCCTCCTGGGATGTCCAGGAGAAGACGCGGCCCTGCCCGGCGCTCCGTACGAGCGGACGCCGGGCAGGGCGCAACAGCTTGAGTGGTGACCGAACTTCCTACCCCGAATGACCGGGGCGAGGTTCAGAGGGTCTGCGGTGGCGGTTACCGCACTCTCAGCGCTGTGGCGCTCCCCTGTCGGAATATGAAATTGGTTCGGCCACAGGGTACCCCGTGGCCGAATGTGATCGATCAGAAACGGTCGTCAGCGCTCCGAGGCAGCGAGCTGGCCGCACGCGCCGTCGATCTCCTGACCGCGGGTGTCCCGTACGGTCACGGGCACGCCGTGCCGGGCGATGGCCTCCACGAAGGCCTTCTCGTCCTCGGGCCGCGAGGCGGTCCACTTCGAGCCCGGCGTCGGGTTCAGCGGGATCAGGTTGACGTGGACGCGCTTGCCCTTGAGCAGCTTGCCCAGCAGGTCGCCGCGCCAGGCCTGGTCGTTGATGTCGCGGATCAGGGCGTACTCGATGGAGATCCGGCGGCCGGACTTCTCGGCGTACTCCCAGGCCGCGCCGAGGACCTCGCGGACGTTCCAGCGGGTGTTCACGGGGACCAGGGTGTCGCGCAGCTCGTCGTCCGGCGCGTGCAGCGAGACGGCCAGGCGGCACTTGAAGCCCTCGTCGGCGAAGCGCAGCATCGCCGGGACCAGGCCCACGGTGGAGACGGTGATGCCGCGCTGCGACAGCCCGAGGCCGTCGGGCTCCGGGTCGGTGAGCCGGCGGATGGCGCCCACGACGCGGTTGTAGTTGGCCAGCGGTTCGCCCATGCCCATGAAGACGATGTTCGACAGGCGGGCGGGCCCGCCCGGGACCTCCCCGTCGCGCAGGGCGCGCATGCCGTCGACGATCTGGTGCACGATCTCGGCGGTGGACAGGTTGCGGTCCAGCCCCGCCTGGCCGGTGGCGCAGAACGGGCAGTTCATGCCGCAGCCGGCCTGGGAGGAGATGCACATGGTGACCCGGTCCGGGTAGCGCATCAGCACGGACTCGACGAGCGTGCCGTCGTGCAGCTTCCACAGGGTCTTGCGGGTCGTGTCGTCGTCGCACGAGATGTGCCGCAGGACGTTCATCAGGTTCGGCAGCAGCTCCTGCTGGAGCTTCTCGCGGGAGGCCGCGGGGATGTCCGTCCACTCCGCCGGGTCGTGCGCGTAGCGGGCGAAGTAGTGCTGCGAGAGCTGCTTGGCCCGGAACGGCTTCTCACCGATCGCGGCGACCGCCTCACGACGCTCGGCCGGGGTCATGTCGGCAAGGTGCCGGGGCGGCTTCTTGACTCCGCGAGGGGCGACGAAGGTGAGCTCTCCCGGGACGGGGCGGGCCATGGCAGGTACTCCTCGTAAGACGAAAGGCGCGCCGCAGAAGCAGCGCGCCCTTCAAGGGTAACCGCCCGGACGGTATCAGCCCGTGCCGACGAAGGCCGCCAGCAGCAGCCAGACCACGGGAGCGGTCGGCAGCAGGGAGTCCAGCCGGTCCATGATGCCGCCGTGGCCCGGCAGCAGGGTGCCCATGTCCTTGATGCCCAGGTCCCGCTTGATCATCGACTCGCCCAGGTCGCCCAGGGTGGCGCTGACCGCGACCGCGAGGCCCAGTACCAGGCCCTGCCACCAGGCACCGCCGTCGATCAGGAACTCCATGCACAGCGCGCCGGCGGCCATGGCGAAGGCCACCGCGCCGAGGAGGCCCTCACGGGTCTTGCCGGGGCTGATGCGGGGCGCGAGCTTGGTCCGGCCGAAGCGCCAGCCGACCGCGTACGCCCCGGTGTCGCTGACCACGGTCAGCAGCAGGAAGGTCATCACGCGCTGCGGTCCGTCGTCGGCGGTGAGCAGCATCGCCACGAAGGTGGCCAGGAAGGGCACGTAGAAGGCGGCGAACACGCCCGCCGTGACGTCCTTGAGGTAGTCCTCGGGCGGTTCGGTCATCCGCCAGACCAGGATCGCCAGCGCGGTCAGCGCCATGGCGACCCACGCGCCCTCGGCCCCCCGGACGTACCCGGCGATGATCATGGCGGCGCCGCCGACCGCGAGCGGGACGAGCGGCGCCTTGATGCCCTTCTTCTCCTGGAGCCGGGAGGTGAGCTCCCACAGGCCCACGACGACCGCGACGACGACGACGCCGACGAAGACCGCCTTGACGATCAGCAGCGAGGCGAAGATCACCGCACCGAGGCCGACGCCGACTCCTATGGCGGCACGCAGATCCCGCCCCGCGCGCTTCTTCGGCGGGGGCGAGGCGGCCTGCGGGGCCTGCGATGGCGGGGGGCTGGGCATGGGCTCCTGCGGCGGCGTCTCGGCGCGGAACGGGGGGCCGCCGACAGCGGCGGCCCCCCGATCGCGTGCTTCCCGGTCGTAGAAGTCACGGCCGGCGGCATCGGGCACGATGGGCATGGGCCGAGTGTGCGGGCCCACCAGCGCATCGTATGCGGGACCCGCCGGAACCGGCTCCGTGGCCCAGGGAGAGTCGTTCATCAGACCTCGAGGAGCTCGGCTTCCTTGTGCTTGAGCAGCTCGTCCACCTGCGCGACGTACTTCGCGGTGGTGTCGTCGAGCTCCTTCTCCGCGCGGCGCACCTCGTCCTCGCCGGCCTCCTTGTCCTTGACGAGCTTGTCAAGGGCGTCCTTCGCCTTGCGGCGGACGGCACGCAGCGAGATCTTCGAGTCCTCGGCCTTGGTGCGGGCGACCTTGATGTACTCCTTGCGGCGGTCCTGCGTCAGCTCGGGGAAGGTCACCCGGATGATGCTGCCGTCGTTGCTCGGATTGACACCGAGGTCGGAGTCGCGGATGGCCTGCTCGATGTTGCGCAGGGCGCTCTTGTCGAACGGCGTCACGATCGCCATGCGCGGCTCGGGCACGGAGAAGGACGCGAGCTGGTTGATGGGCGTGATGGCGCCGTAGTAGTCGGCCACGATCTTGTTGAACATCGCCGGGTGCGCACGACCGGTGCGAATCGCGGCGAAGTCCTCCTTGGCGACGACGACGGCCTTTTCCATCTTCTCCTCGGCCTCGAGGAGGATCTCTTCGGTCACCACGTGCTCCTGCATGTCGGATATGGATGTTCGGGCGGGCGGGGGCGGACGGGCCCGGCCGGGCCCGGCAGCGGACTGCTCAGGTCCGGGTTCCCTGGTCGCTGACGAGCGTGCCGATCTTCTCACCCTTGACGGCGCGCGCGATATTGCCCTCGGCGAGCAGCTCGAAGACGAGGATCGGCAGCTTGTTGTCGCGGCACAGCGTGATGGCGGTGGCGTCGGCGACCTTGAGGTCGCGCGAGAGCACCTCGCTGTACTCGAGCGCGTCGAACTTCACCGCGTCCGGATTCTTCTTCGGGTCCGAGTCGTAGACGCCGTCGACACCGTTCTTGCCCATGAGCAGGGCCTCGGCGTCGATCTCCAGGGCGCGCTGGGCGGCCGTGGTGTCGGTGGAGAAGTACGGCATGCCCATGCCGGCGCCGAAGATCACGACGCGGCCCTTCTCCAGGTGCCGCACGGCACGCAGCGGGATGTACGGCTCCGCGACCTGGCCCATCGTGATGGCGGTCTGCACGCGCGAGTCGATGCCCTCCTTCTCCAGGAAGTCCTGGAGGGCGAGGCAGTTCATGACGGTGCCGAGCATGCCCATGTAGTCGGACCGGGCCCGGTCCATGCCGCGCTGCTGGAGCTCGGCACCGCGGAAGAAGTTGCCACCGCCGATCACGATGGCGATCTCCGCGCCGTCGCGGACCACCGCGGCGATCTCACGCGCGATGGCGTGGACCACGTCGGGGTCGACGCCGAGCCCTCCGCCACCTGAGAAGGCCTCGCCCGACAGCTTCAGCATGAAGCGGCGGCCCTTCTTGTCCTGGTCGCTCTTGTCGTCGGATGCGGTGTGGGGGTCCACGCCCTGATTCATGGAGATCTCCTCGTGCACATACGAAGAAGGCCATTGCCGGTGGGTCCTTGCGGTTCCCTCTACGGCAATGGCCTCCTCGTCAGATCTGCGGTCGCCCTGCGCGAGCGCGGACGACTGCTTCAGACCCTACCGGGGTCCGGTGTCCGTCGCGTACGGACGGACTCAGATGCCGACCTTGATGCGGCTGAAGCGCTTCAGGGTGACACCGGCCTCGTCCAGGACCTTCTGGACGGACTTCTTGTTGTCCAGCGCGTACGGCTGGCCCAGCAGGGTGGCGTCCTTGAAGAAGCCGTTGATGCGACCCTCGACGATCTTCGGCAGGGCGGCCTCGGGCTTGCCCTCCGCGCGGGTGACCTCTTCGGCGATGCGACGCTCGGACTCGACCTTCTCGGCCGGGACGTCTTCCTTGGAGAGCCACTGCGGGGCGAACGCGGCGATGTGCTGCGCGACGCCGCGGGCGACCTCGGCGTTCTCCTTGTCGAGCTCGACCAGAACGCCGATCTGGAACGGCAGGTCGGGCATCGTGCGGTGCATGTACGACGCCACGTAGCCGCCGGTGAACTGCGCGAAGCGGTCCAGGACGATCTTCTCGCCGAGGTTGGCGTTCGCCTCGTCCACGAACGCCTGGACCGTCTTGCCGGGCTCGATCTCGGACGCGAGGAGCGCCTCGATGTCGGCCGGGGAGGTGGCGGCGACGTGGGCGGCCAGCTGGTTGGCGACGGCCAGGAACTTGTCGCCCTTGGCGACGAAGTCCGTCTCGCACTTCAGCTCGACGAGGACACCGGAGGTGTTGTCGTCGGCGATGAGGGAGACGACCGCGCCGTTCTCGGCGGAACGGCCCTCGCGCTTGGCGACGCCCTTCTGGCCCTTGATGCGGAGCGCTTCCATGGCCTTGTCGACGTCGCCGTCGGAGTCCACCAGAGCGTTCTTGCAGTCCATCATGCCGGCGCCGGTGAGCTCGCGGAGCTTCTTGACGTCAGCGGCGGTGTAGTTCGCCATGAGTCTGTGATTCTCTCTCGAAGTCGTAGATCTACGGGTGAACGGCGGAGGCGCCGCGCCCAGGGCGCGGCTCCCCCGCCGTCATCGTCCGTGCTGGGAGTGCCCGGTGCGTGAACACCGGGCGCTCTCAGTGGGTCAGGCCTGCTCGGCGTCGGCGTCGGCGGCCGGAGCAGCCTCGGCGTCGGCAGCCGGGGCGTCGGCGGCCGGAGCCTCGACGACCTCGGCCTCGGCCTCGGCGGCGGGGGCCTCGGCAGCGGCCTCGGCCGGAGCGGCCTCGGCGTCGTCGGCCTTCTTGTCGCCCTCGAGCAGGTCGCGCTCCCACTCGGCGAGCGGCTCGGCGGCGGCCTTCTCGCCCGGCTTCGAGTCGCCGGTCGCAGCGCCGGAGCGGGCGATGAGGCCCTCGGCGACGGCGTCGGCGATCACGCGGGTGAGCAGGGTGACGGAGCGGATCGCGTCGTCGTTGCCCGGGATCTTGTAGTCGACCTCGTCGGGGTCGCAGTTGGTGTCGAGGATCGCGACGACCGGGATGTGGAGCTTGCGCGCCTCACCGACGGCGATGTGCTCCTTCTTGGTGTCGACGATCCAGACCGCGCTGGGGACCTTCGACATCTCGCGGATACCACCGAGGGTCTTCTCCAGCTTGATCTTCTCGCGGGAGAGGACCAGGAGCTCCTTCTTGGTGAGACCCGAGGCGGCGACGTCCTCGAAGTCGATCGCCTCAAGCTCCTTCAGACGCTGGAGGCGCTTGTAGACGGTGGAGAAGTTGGTGAGCATGCCACCCAGCCACCGCTGGTTGACGTACGGCATCCCGACGCGCGTCGCCTGCTCGGCGATGGCCTCCTGGGCCTGCTTCTTCGTACCGACGAACATGATGGAGCCGCCGTGCGCGACGGTCTCCTTCACGAACTCGTAGGCGCGGTCGATGTACGACAGCGACTGGAGCAGGTCGATGATGTAGATGCCGTTGCGCTCGGTGAAGATGAAGCGCTTCATCTTCGGGTTCCAGCGACGGGTCTGGTGACCGAAGTGGACGCCGCTTTCCAGCAGCTCCCGCATCGTTACGACGGCCATGGCCATCTCCTTGTTTCTCGGTTTGGTTCCTGACGCCCCGCTCGCGCCCTGCCCCGCAGAGGGACCGAGAGACGCTGGCACCAGGCCTTTTCGGCGCTGATGCTGGGGCGTGCGAAGTCGACCCGGTGACCCGGATCGCCACAAGAAGTGTACGGGACCCGGCGGTGTGCCGGGTGACGCCGTTGTCCACAACGTCCCGCCCGTCCACAGGCGCGGACGGCGCCCCCAGGGTGCGCGGGACGCTGGAGCCATGACGACCCTGCTGCTCACCCTGCTCCTGGTCCTGGCCCAGGCGACCGCCCCCGGAGTCCGGCCGTTGCCCCCGCCCCTGGCGGTGGCCCGCTGGTGGGACCCGCCGCCGACCCCCTACGCGGCCGGCCACCGCGGCGTGGACCTGTCCGCCCCGGTGGGGGCCGAGCTCCGGGCGGTCGGCGCCGGCCGGGTGCACTTCGCGGGGCCGGTGGGCGGGCGCGGGGTCCTCTCCCTCACCCTGCCGAACGGGCTGCGCACCACCTACGAGCCGGTCCGCGCGCTGGTCTCCGAGGGCGAGCCGGTGGCGGCGGGGCAGGTGGTGGCGGTCCTCACCGAGGGCTCCCACTGTCCGGCCCCGTGCCTGCACTGGGGCCTGCTGGCGGGCGAGGCCTACCTCGACCCGCTGACGCTCCTGCCCCGTCCGACCCCGCGGCTGCTGCCCTCCGGCAGCGCCGGCCCCTGACACCCGGGGGCTGCGGGCCTCAGCCCCGGACACCCCGCAGGGCCATGGCGACGGCCGCCTCCGTCACGACGGCGGGGTCCTCGGCCGCGCCGAGCTCGATGCGGCGGACCGCCGCGTCCACGACTCCCTGCAGGAGCATCGCCGCGAGGCGGGGCTCCGCCTGCCTCAGGGCGGCGAGGGCCTCGACGATCATCGCGACCAGCCCGCCGTGCGCGGCGCGGATCTTCTCCCGCGCCCCCGCGTCCAGTTCGCCGGCGGAGATGGCCACCACGGCCCGGTGGCGGCGGTCGTCCACCAGCACCAGCTGGCTCCGCACGTAGGCCTCGATCTTCGCCTCGGGCGTATCGGCCTGCTCCATCGCCGTCTCGATCTCCGCGGCCCAGACGGGGAAGTCGACCGCGCACAGCTCTTCGACCACGGCGGCCCGGGAGCGGAAGTACTCGTACACGGAGGACCGGGCGAGCCCGGTCCGCTCCGCGAGGGCGGGGAAGGTCAGCGCCTCCGTCCCGCCTTCGGACAACAGGGAACGCGCGGCGTCCAAGAGGGCGCCGCGCTGCATCGACCGGTGCTCGGCCACGGAGGCCGCTCGAATCCTGGGCACCCGTCCACTCTACGGAGGTGCGGCCCGCTCAGCGCCCCACATCGGCCAGCTTGGCCCGGAGCTGGAGCACCGACTTGGTGTGGATCTGGCTGACCCGGCTCTCGGTGACCCCGAGCACGTTCCCGATCTCGGCCAGGGTGAGGCCCTCGTAGTAATAGAGGGTGACCACCGTCTTCTCCCGCTCGGGCAGGGTGTTGATGGCCCGGGCCAGGAGGCGCCGCAGCTCGCGGTCCTCCGCCACCGCCACCGGATTGTCGGCGGTGTGGTCCTCCAGGGTGTCCATCAGCGAGAGGCGGTCGCCGCCCTCCCCGCCGGCGTGCAGGAGCTCCTCCAGCGCGACCACGTTGGCCAGGGAGAGCTGGCTGAAGACGGCGTGGAGGTCCTCCACCCCGATCCCCATCTCGCCGGCGACCTCGCTCTCCGTCGGGGTACGCCGCAGCTGGGCCTCCAGCGTGGCGTAGGCCCGCTCGACGGCGCGGGCCTTCTGGCGGACCGAGCGGGGGATCCAGTCCAGCGCCCGCAGCTCGTCGATCATCGCGCCGCGGATCCGGGTGATCGCGTACGTCTCGAACTTGATCGACCGGTCGATGTCGAACTTCTCGATGGCGTCGATCAGCCCGAAGACGCCGGAGGAGACGAAGTCGGCCTGTTCCACATTGGGCGGCAGGCCCACGCTGACCCGGCCGGCCACGTACTTCACCAGGGGCGAGTAGTGGAGGATCAGCTGCTCCCGCAGCCGCTCGTCACCCGAGTCCTTGTACGAGCGCCACAGCACCTCCAGGGACGAGGGCGCGGTGGACCGCCCGCCGCCGCGGGCAGCGGGGGGCACCGCAGCGCGGTCGGACCCTGAGGTGTGCTGGGGCATGCTTCGCCTTTGCCGGAGCCGGATTCCTTGGGAGCGTAGCGTGACGGAAGTGTCGCGGTGCGCGAAGAGTACGGGATCGCGCAGGGGCCCCGGGGCGCCCGGACTCACACGGGCGACCCGGGACCGGCGCCTGGCGCACGGTCCCGACGACCGCCACCGGGAAGACCGCGTCTCTCATCGGTTTCACTCTTTCACCGGAACGCCCCAGGTCAACGACCGCCTCGCCGGGCGGCCCCGGTTTGTATGGCTCCTCCAGGCGTCCCCCTGGCCAACTGCCAGCCGTCGCCCTGCCGTTCGACGAACCCCAGAGAGTGAAGTTCGTACAGTCTGCCGATGACTTCATCGGCGCCGGTGCCGGAGGCAAGTGCCAGCTCGTCCACCTCGGCGGGCCGCCCCGCCGGCAGTGCCTCCAGGACCCGCACGGTGTCCCGGTCCAGCAGGTCCCGCGCGAGCACCGGGCCGCGCCGCTCGGGGGCCAGCTCGCCGATGGAGCCGACCAGTTCGGCGACCTCCGCCGCGTCGGTGACGAGCGCGGCCTCGCCCCGCAGCAACTCGTGCACACCCGCGGAGAGTCCGCTGGTGGCGGGGCCGGGGACGCCCATGGTGATCCGCCCGAGCGCCTGGGCCCGCCGGGCGGTCACCAGGGAGCCGCTGCGGTGCGCGGCCTCCACGACGACGGTGCCCCGGGTCAGGGCGGCGATGACCCGGTTGCGCAGCACGAAGCGGCTGGGTGTGGGGTGGCTGCCCGGCGGCAGCTCCCCGAGGACCAGCCCCTGGCCGGCGATCCGGCCCAGGAGCCCGGCGTGGCCGCGGGGGTAGGCGACGTCCACCCCGCAGGCGAGCACCGCCGCGGTGGCGCCGCCGGAGGCGAGCGCCCCGCGGTGGGCCGCGCCGTCGATGCCGTAGGCCGCGCCCGAGACCACGACCCAGCCCCGCTCGGCGAGCCCCGCGGCCAGGGTCTGGGCCATGTGCGCGCCGTACGGGGTACAGGCCCGGGCCCCGACCACGGCAACCGAGCGCAGCGCCCACGTCCGCAGGTTCGGCCGGCCCCGGAGCCACAGTCCGACGGGCCGGGCGTCGCCGAGGTCGTCGAGCTGGGTCGGCCACTCCGCCGAGCCGGGGTACACGAACCGGCCCCCCGACTCGGCCGCCAGGGCCAGGTCCCGCCGCGGGTCGGCCAGCGCCGCCCGTCTGCGGTACCCGGCGAGCCGCTCCGGGCTGGCCCCGGCCGGCCTGCCCGGCTCCGGCGCGGGGCCGGTCAGCAGCCGTATCAGCCCCGCGGCGCCGTGCTCCCGCAGCCAGCGGCCCCCGTGCTCGTCCCCCGGCTCCAGCACCCGGGTCAGGGCCGCCCGCGCCGACAGCTCCGCCTCCGGTCCGTCCGCCCACGACGGCGGCCCGGCCCCGGTCATGACGCCGCCCCTGCCGCCAGCGGCGCCCCGCGGGCGATCCCGGTCCGCAGTTCCAGCGCGAGGGCCACGTCCGCGGGCTCCGGCCGGTCCCGCCCCCGCAGGTCGGCCGCGGTCCAGGCGACCCGCAGCACCCGGTCCAGCCCCCGCGCGGTGAGCAGTCCCCGCTCCAGCTCCCGCTCGGCCTGGGCCAGCGCTCCCGGACCCACCTGCCACCGGGTCCGCAGTTCCTGTCCGGGGACCTCGCAGTTGAGCCGCCACGGGGTTCCGGCGAACCGGACGGCGGCCCGCTCCCTGGCCTCCCGGACCCGCTCGGCGACGGGGGCGGTGCCCTCTCCGCGCCCGCCCCGGCGCAGCAGGTCGCACCGGCTGACCGGTTCCACCACCACCCGCAGGTCCACCCGGTCGAGCAGCGGCCCGGAGAGCCGGGCCTGGTAGCGGCGGACCACCGAGGGCGGGCACTCGCACCCCTGCCCGTTGAGGGTGTGGCGCCCGCACGGGCAGGGATTGGCGGCGAGCACCATGAGGAACCGGGCGGGCAGCCGCACGACCCCGGCGGCGCGGGCGATGACCACGTGGCCCGATTCCAGGGGCTGGCGCAGGGCGTCGAGCGCCCGGCCGTGGAACTCCGGGGCCTCGTCCAGGAAGAGCACTCCGCGGTGGGCCAGCGAGACCGCCCCCGGCCTCGGCACGCCGTTGCCGCCGCCCACCAGGGACTGCATGGTCGCCGAGTGGTGCGGTGCGCAGTAGGGCGGCCGGGCGACCAGCGGTTCGCCCGGCGGCAGGATTCCCGCGACCGAGTGGACGGCCGTGACCTCCACGGACTCCTGCCGGGTGAGCGGCGGCAGGATCCACGGCAGCCGCTCGGCCAGCATCGTCTTACCGGCCCCGGGGGGCCCGCTGAGGAAGAGGTGGTGGCCGCCGGCCGCAGCCACCTCCAGCGCCCGGCGCGCACCGTGCTGCCCGGCCACGTCGCCGAGGTCGGGGACCTCGCCCTCCCCCGGGCCGGCGCGGCCGGGGGCGATGCCCGTGCCCAGCCCCGCTCCCGGAAGGACCAGCCCGGCCAGCATCGGATCCGGCCGCCCCGGCGGTCCGAGGTGTTCCTCCTCCGGGACCTCCCCGCCGGTCAGGACCGCGATCAGCTGGCGCAGACTGCGTACGCCGAGCACGGAGACGTCCGGCACGAGCGCCGCCTCCGCGGCGCACTGCTGCGGGACGACCACCTGCCGGTAGCCCGCCTCCGCCGCCGCGAGGACGGCGGGCAGGATCCCCCTCACCGGGCGGACCCGGCCGTCGAGGCCGAGCTCCCCGATCAGGACCAGATCGGCGATGGCCCCCGGGTCGAGCACCTCGGCGGCGCCGAGCACGGCCGCGGCGACGGCCAGGTCGAATCCGGCCCCCGATTTCGGCACGGAGGCCGGGCTGAGCCCGACGGTGAGCTTCTTCTGCGGCCAGGGCGCCCCCGAGTTGACCAGGGCGGCCCGCACCCGGTCCCGGCTCTCGACCAGCGTCTTGTCGGGCAGCCCCACCAGGGTGAAGGCCGCGACGCCGGGCTCCAGATCGGCCTGGACCTCCACCACCACGCCGTCGACGCCGACCAGGGCCACGGAGCACGCGCGCGCGAACCCCATCACCCCACCCCCCGGACGTGCTCCACCACGGGGGCCCCGCGCCGCGGCAGGACGACCCCCACGAGGTCGATCCGCACCCCGCCCGGGGGCGGTCCGCCGTGGTCCGCGAGCCAGCGCCCGGCAAGACGGCGCAGCCGCTCGGTCTTGCCGGGCCGCACCGCTGCCATGGGGTGTTCGAACTCCCCCGTCCGGCGGGTCTTGACCTCGCACACGACGAGGGCGTCCCCGTCCCGCGCGACGATGTCGATCTCTCCGCCGCGGCACCGCCAGTTCCGTGCGATCACGGTCATCCCGGCCTCGGTCAGCCGCCGTGCCGCCAGCTGCTCGCCGTACCGCCCCAACGCCTGCCGTGCCACGCCCTTGGTGTCCATTCGGCACCACCTCCGGCACCGACGGTCCCGCACCCCCGCCCACCCCGTGGATCTTGGTGGACAACGTCGGCGTTGTGGACAACCCGCTCACCCACACGGGTGGAAAACGACGGACCGGAGGGGCGGGCCGGAGAGGCCGGAGGGGCCGGAGGGTCTCGGTGGGGCCGGAGGACGGGGCCCGGGACGCCGGAAGGGGCCTCAGCTGCCCGGCAGTTCGAGGTCGCTCTTGTTGAGCTCCTCGATGTTCACGTCCTTGAAGGTCAGCACCCGCACCTGCTTGACGAAACGGGCCGGCCGGTACATGTCCCAGACCCACGCGTCGGCCATCGAGACCTCGAAGAAGACCTCCCCCTGGACCGAGTGCACCTGCATCTCGTAGTCGTTGGTGAGATAGAAACGGCGTTCGGTCTCGATCACGTACTTGAACAGCCCGACGACGTCGCGGTACTCCCGATAGAGCTTCAGCTCCATCTCGGTCTCGTACTTTTCGAGGTCCTCGGCACTCATGGCATGTTCCCCTTCAGCCGTGCGTCCCCCCATTGTGCGCCAGGCCCCCGGGCCCCTGAACGATTTCCGGGGCCAGGACCACCGGGGCACCCGGAGGACCGTCGACGAGCAGCGTACGGAGCAGCTCGGCGAGTCTGGTCGGGTACACCGTCTCACGGGCCGCCAGAAGTTCCTCGGAGGTCCACCACCTGGCTCCGGCGACGCTGCGCCGCTCGAGTTCCGTGAGCCCGCCCATCTCGGTCGCCGTCCGGTCGGTACGGGCCAGGAAGTACCACTCGTCCTGCTCCCAGCGGCGCCCGTCGAAGGGGAACGAGCAGTACCGGTGCCACAGCACCGGCCCCAGTTCCACCTCTGTGATCCCCGTCTCCTCCGCGAGCTCGCGCAGCGCGGCCTCCTCGCGGGTCTCGGCCCCCTCCAGGCCCCCGCCGGGGGTGAACCACCAGCGGTCGGCCGGGTCCGCCGGCTCGAAGCCGTGCAGCAGCAAAATCCGGTCCGCCGGGTCCAGCAGGATGACCCGCGACACCTTGCGCACCTCGGGCCCGGCGGCCGGGTCAGCGGACATCGGCCCGCTCGCGGCGCCGCCCGCGCCCCGTGACGCGTACCAGGGGCCCGTACGCGGCGCCCAGCACCACCAGCAGGGCTCCGCCGATCACCGCGGCCACCTGGAGCCGGAGCGGCCCGGGGCGCGACACCCCGCCGGGCAGCGCCTCGTACGTCCGGGGCCGCTCCAGCATGCTCGCGGAGGGCCAGGCCCGGGCGTCCACACGGGCGCTGACCGCCGACCGCGGCACGGTCCCCTGCCCGGCCTCCTGGAGGTGCGCCCGGGAGTCCAGCGAGGCGGCCCGCCGGTCGCCCAGCAGGAAGAGGTTCCCCTCGGGCACCGTGACCTCGAAGGGGGTGCCGGGGGCCGGGGGCTCTCCGGGGGGCATGGCCAGCCCGGAGTCCGGCTCGGTGGCGTCGATGTACGGCTCGTCCAGGGCCGTGCCGTTCACGGTCAGCCCGCCGGCCGCGTCGCAGCACTTCACGGTGTCGCCGCCGATGCCGACGACCCGCTTGACCATGGGCGTGTCGCTCCACTGCTCGTCGGTGAAGACCACCACGTCCCCGCGGCGCACCTCGCCGCCGTCGATGCGCTGCGCCAGCACCCGGTCCCCGGGGAGCACGGTGGGCATCATCGAGTCGGTCGGCACCGTGTAGGGCTGGTAGACGAGGGCCCCCCAGACGAACCCGCCGAGGAAAACCACGAAACCGACGGCCACGGCGATCCCCGACAACACGTTGCCGAGCCCGCCGCGGCCGTGTCCACGACTGCCTGTTGCTTGCTTCCCGCCCATTGCAGCGCCCCCACACCTCGGAGATCGTGACCTGGGCGGCACCCTACCGGGCGGTACGCCCGCTGGTCAGCCTCCGTCGGCGCCACATGACGAGCGGCACCGCGCCCGTGAGCCCCAGCGCCGCCGGGCCGAGCCCGACCGGTGCCGGCCCGGAGACCCCGAGACCGAGCGCGGCGGCCGCGGCCTGGTTGCCGATGCCCGGCTGGTCGAAGGTGTCCGGGATCGGCAGGGTGGCCCAGCGGTTGATCGGCCACGCGACCACGACGGCCCGCCCGACGACCTTGTCGACCGGCACGAAGCCCTTGGTGGAGTCCTGCATGTGGAAGCGGGAGTCCCGGGAGTTCTGCCGGTGGTCGCCCATGACCCAGATCTTGCCCTCGGGCACGGTGATCGGACCGAACGGCGCGTCGTCGCACGGGGTGTTCCCGGGGAAGATGTAGGGCTCGTCGAGCTCCTTGCCGTTGACGACGACCGGTCCCCCCTTCTTGCACTCGACCGTGTCCCCGCCGATGGCGATGGTCCGCTTGATGAGGTCCTTCTCCTCGACGGACGGCATCAGGCCGATCCAGCTGAGCACCTTCTGCGCGATGTTCGGCTCCGGGGTCGGCTCCCCCTCCAGCCAGTCCGCCGGGTCGTGGAACACCACGACCTCGCCGCGCTCCGGCTCGGACCCGAACCACGGGGTCAGCTTGTCCACCAGCACCCGGTCGCCCCGCTGCAGGGTGTTCTGCATGGAGTCGGAAGGGATCGAGAACGCCTGCACCAGGAACGTCTTGATCAGCAGGGCCAGCAGCAGGGCGATACCGATGAGGAGCGGGAGCTCCTTCCAGAACGAGCGGTGCTGCGGGTGCCCCGCGGCTTCGCCGTCCTTGGTCTCGGCCTCGCTCTCGACGGCGTCGTCCGGCCGCTCCTCGCCCTCATCGCGTCCGGATCGTGCGCCTACCGCCACATCCCCCACATCCACTCCTCACTCGCGATCAGCGCCCGCGCCGATGGCCGACACGGGCCTCCCCTCCCTTAACGAGCGGGAGTTCCCTAAGGCGCGGGAGATCGAGGACACACTATGCGACCGGAATGCCCCCTCGGCGCCCGCGGCGGCCGCGCCCCCCGCGCCGCGCCGGGTCCGGCACCATGCGGAAGGTGGCGGGCTGTTCGAGCCTGCCCCAGTGGCCGAAGGGCCAGGCGATCACCACGGCCTCGCCGACGACCCCGTCCTCGTCGATGGTGCCCTGGAACCCCTCGTCGAGGTGGAAGCGCGAGTCGGCCGAGTTGGCCCGGTGGTCGCCCATGACGAACAGCCGCCCCTCGGGCACCTGCACCTCGAAGCGGATCTCGGACGGGGCGTTGCCCGGGTTCACGTAAGGCTCATCCAGCGGCGAGCCGTTGACGGTGACGCGGCCCCGGCCGTCGCAGCACGCCACGGTGTCGCCGCCGACGCCGATGACCCGCTTGATCAGGTCCTGCTCGTCGGCCGAGGGCAGCAGGCCGATGAAGGTCAGGGCCTGCTTCGCCTGCTTGACCCCGACCGGGTCCGAGGCCGGCCGGACCGCCTCGCCCTGGAGCCAGCCGCCCGGGTCCTTGAAGACGACGACGTCCCCGCGCTCGGCCTTGGAGCCGAACCACGGGGTGAGCTTGTCCACCAGCACCCGGTCGCCGATGCGGATGGTCTGCTCCATGGAGCCGGACGGGATGAAGAAGGCCTGTACCAGGAAGGTCTTGAGCACGAGCGCTATGCACAGGGCCACCACCACCAGCAGCGGCAGCTCGCCCACCCGGCGGGTCCGGCGGCGGCGGCGCACGCGGCGGGCCAGCCGGCGCCGCTCGGCGCGGCCTCCCTCGGCCGTCGGCGCGACGGGTTCGGGCTCCGGTTCCGGCTCGGGCCTGCGCCCGCCCCGCTGCCGCCCCCGGCTACCCACGGCCGCCGTCCGCGGAGCCCCAGCGCGACACCGGCCAGCCGATCCAGTCGGCCCGTCCGATCACCTTCTCCACCGGCACCATCCCCCCGCCCGGCTCACCCAGGTGATCCCGGGAGTCCCGGGACTGGGACCGGTGGTCCCCCATGACCCAGAGGGTCCCCAGCGGCACGACGATCCGGAACGGCACCCGCGAGGGGGCGTCGCCGGGGTACAGGTAGGACTCGTCCAGGGGCACGCCGTTCACCTCGACCCTCCCTCCCGCGTCGCAGCACACGACGTCGTCACCGCCGACGCCCACGACCCGCTTGACGAAGTCGGTGTCCGGCGGCTCCGCGAGTCCGAGCGCGGAGGCCGCGCCGTGCAGGACCCCGCCGATCGGATGTCCCGCCGGGCGCTCCCGCACGAAGGACCCCGTGCCGTCGAACACCACGAGGTCCCCGCGGCGCGGCTGTTCGCCGAAACGGTACGCCAGCTTGTTCACCAGCACCCGGTCCCCGACCCCGAAGGTCGGCTCCATCGAGCGGCTCGGGATCAGGAAGGGCTGCACCACGAAGTTGCCGAACAGCAGCAGGAACACGGCGCAGACGACACCGAGGGCCCCGGCCCGCCGCCACGACAGCTGCCGGCCGACCCGGGAGAACGCACAACGCGGCCGCTCCGCCCCCTCGCCGGGGGAAGAGTGGCCGCGCTGCGTGTGAGGTGTTTCGGTGTCCATCGGGTGCGAGCCTATCCGCCCGCGCCCGGACCCCGGAGGGGACCTCAGTTGTCGCGCTTCTCCTTGATCTTCGCGGCCTTGCCGCGGAGCTCACGGAGGTAGTACAGCTTCGCGCGGCGCACGTCACCGCGGGTGACGAGCTCGATCTTCTCGAAGATCGGGGAGTGGACCGGGAAGGTGCGCTCCACGCCGACGCTGAAGGAGACCTTGCGGACCGTGAAGGTCTCGGAGACACCGGCGCCCTGGCGACGGATGACGACGCCCTTGAACTGCTGGATACGGGAGCGGTTGCCCTCGATCACGCGGACGTGGACGTTGACGGTGTCACCCGGGCGGAAGGCCGGGACGTCCGAGCGGAGCGCGGCGGCGTTGACGCCATCGAGCAGGTGAGACATGTTCTTCGTCTGCTTTCTTCGCACGACGCCACAGGTCGCCGATGCGGGTTTCCGGAGAGAATTCGGGTGCCGTGCCACCCTGCGGACGACGGTCCCCCTGTGGCAGGGGCGCCCGCGAGCACACAGCAGCCGCCTATTCTTCCACGGCGCGCGGCCTACGCCAAAACCGGCCGTCGGCGGAGGGCCGCCAGCCCAGGACGGAGAGGAGCTCGCGGTCCTTCTTGTCGAAGGCGGCCGCCTCGCAGCGCTCGATCAGGTCCGGGCGGTTCCGCGCGGTCCGGCGGAAGGCCTCGTCCCGGCGCCACCGGGCGATCTTCCCGTGGTGGCCGCTGAGCAGCACCTCGGGGATGCCCCGGCCGCGCCACTGCGGGGGCTTGGTGTAGACGGGCCCCTCCAGCAGGTTGGCCATCCCGCCCGGGGCGAAGGAGTCGTCCCGGTGCGATTCGGCGTTGCCCAGGACTCCGGGGAGCAGCCGGGCCACGGCCTCGGTGACCACCAGGACGGCCGCCTCGCCGCCCGCCAGCACGTAGTCGCCGATGGAGACCTCGTAGACCGGCATCCGGGTGGCGTACTCGTCCACGACCCGGCGGTCGATGCCCTCGTATCGGGCCGGGGTGAAGACCAGCCAGGGTCGCTCGGAGAGCTCGACGGCCAGTTCCTGGGTGAAGGGCCGGCCGCTGGGCGTCGGGACGACCAGGGCGGGTCCGTGCGCGCCCGCCTCGTAGCCGTCGGCCAGCGCCGCGTCCAGGGCCTCGCCCCACGGCTCGGTCTTCATGACCATCCCGGGACCGCCGCCGTACGGGGTGTCGTCGACCGTGTTGTGCCGGTCGTACGTCCAGTCCCGCAGGTCGTGGACGTGTACGTCGAGCTGCCCGCGGGCACGGGCCTTGCCGACGAGGGAGACGTTCAGCGGCTCCAGGTACTCGGGGAAGATCGTGACGACGTCGAGACGCATCAGGCGGTGTCCCCGGAGTCCTCGTCACGGGTCGAGTCGATGACCGCCTCGCGCTCGTCGATCAGCCCGGGCGGCGGGGTGATGACGCACCGCTGCTCCTCCAGGTCGATCTCGGCGACGATCTCCTCGACGAAGGGGATCATCACCTCGGAGCCGTCCGGCCGCTCGACGATGAAGAGGTCCTGCGAGGGCAGGTGGGAGATCTCGGTGATCCGGCCGATCTCGGTGCCGTCCGCCAGTACCACGTCCAGGTCCATCAGCTGGTGGTCGTAGTACTCGTCCTCCTCCTCCGGCAGCTCCGTCGGGTCGACCTCGGCGATGAGCAGGATGTTGCGCAGCGCCTCGGCGCCGGTGCGGTCCTTGACCCCTTCGAAGCGGAGCAGGAGCCGTCCGCTGTGCACCCGGCCCGTCTCGATGGTCAGCGGTCCCGCCGACGCCGGTTCGGTCTGGAGCACGGCGCCGGGGCCGAGCCGCTGCTCGGGCTCGTCGGTCCGTACCTCGACGGTGACCTCACCCTTGATGCCGTGGGCGCGGCCGATCCGCGCGACTACCAGCTGCACTGTGTGTCTCTCCTGTTCAGACGACGACGGGCCGGGGCGGGCACGTATGCCCTCCCCGGCCCGTGCCGGTGATCCAACTGCTCAGCGGACCTGGTCCACGTCGACGAGGTCGACGCGGATGCCCCGGCCGCCGATGGCGCCCACGACGGTACGCAGAGCACGTGCGGTGCGGCCGTTGCGGCCGATCACCTTCCCGAGGTCGTCCGGGTGGACCCGGACCTCGAGCACCTGTCCGCGACGCAGGTTGCGCGAGGCGACCTGCACGTCGTCGGGGTTGTCCACAATGCCCTTCACGAGGTGCTCAAGAGCCTCCTCGAGCATGCTCAGGCCTCGGTCGACTCGGCGGTGGCCTCAGCCTCGTCCGCCTTCTTGTCGGCCTTCTTCGCCTTCTGGGTGATGGCGTCGCCCTTGCCCTCGCCGATGCCCTCGAGGGCCTTGGCGAACTCGTCGAAGGTGCGGCGCTTGCTCTCCTTGGTCTCCGGCTGCAGCAGCGGCGCGGGGGCCGGAAGGCCCTTGTGCGCCTGCCAGTCACCCGTCAGCTTCAGGATGGCGAGCACAGCCTCGGTGGGCTGGGCGCCGACGGACAGCCAGTACTGCGCACGCTCGGCGTTGACCTCGATGCGCGACGGGTTGTACGTCGGGTGGTAGATACCGATCTCTTCGATCGCGCGACCGTCACGGCGGGTGCGGGCGTCGGCGACGACGATGCGGTAGTGCGGCTGGCGAATCTTGCCGAGGCGCTTGAGCTTGATCTTGACTGCCACTGGAGTGGTGTCTCCTGAACTTGACGTGGTTGGGCACATGAGATGCCACGTGGGGTTGCGGTACTCGGATGCCCGATGGACGCGTCAGCCGGAGGAGAGAGGGGTCCTATGCGACTGTCGAGTACAGCTGTCCATTGTGCCATACGCCCGAGGCGGCGCCACGCGCGGTCAGGAGGCCGCCGCGACGGCGACCTCGGGGATGCGGAAGGGCTTCATGCAGCCCCCGCACACGATCGGCGCCTGGGCCAGTACCGAGGGGACGACGCGCACGTTGCGCCCGCAGTCGCAGACCGCCTTGACGCGCACTCCGCCGCCGGAGGACCCGTGCCGGGCGGCCGGTCCGCGGAAGCTGCGCTTGGTGTCGGCGGCCGTCGCGACCGTGTGGGCCTTCAGTGCGCGCTGGAGCCGCTCCATGGTGGGGCGGTAGCGCCTCTTCGCCTCGGGGTTGAGCGTGACCAGGGAGAAGCCGCTGCTGGCATGCGGCTCGTCGGAGTGGTCAAGCCCCATCTCCTCGGCGATCGCGAGGAATCTGCGGTTGTGGTACCGGCCGGCGCGCGAGGTGTCGCGGACTCCGCGGGCGGCGGCGATGCCATGGACTGCCTCGTGCAGCAGTCGCTCGAAGGAGAGCTCGGCGCCGCATGCGGACGAGGACTCTCCGATCAGGGACTCGGGCGCGGCAAGGTCAGGCAGCTCGGGGTGGTACCGCTGGATATCGGCCCACGCCTGCGCCAGCTCTGCGGCGAGAACAGGTGGTGTCGTGCTCACGTCGTGACAACGAGCCGGGGTGCCCCGGTGTTCCGATTCCGGGCCATTCCAAATTTTTTGCACGTACCAGTCAGTTCACACTCATGCGTGCTGACGAGGACGGGTGCGCCGATCTCAGGAGGAGTCGGTACGTAACGAGGCCCGGCGACGGGCGCGCCCCCGGCGTGCGGCTCGCGCCGCGCACCGGGGGCGTGCCGCCGGATCAGTACGAGCGCGCGACGATCGCGAGGGTGCCGGGGGCGTCGTCCGACTCGGGGACGGACCCGTCGGCGGCGATCAGGCAGCGCACGGAGACGGCCTGCTCGGCCAGCTTCGCCTCGCCCTCCGGGCCGAGGTCGGCCCACGGGATGCGCGCCCAGCCGCCGGCGACGGCGGCCTCGGCCGCCTCCTCGATGGTCGAGACGTCGGAGGTGCGGGCCTCGCGGCGCTCACGGGACTCCCGCAGCAGCTGCGCCTGGTCCTCCTCCAGCACCTTGGGCAGCAGGTCGGCGAGCGCGTCGATCTGCACCGGGGTCTTCCCGCCCGGGATGCGGCGGGCCAGCATCGCGGTGCCGGCCTCCAGGTCGCGGGGGCCGATCTCGATGCGGACCGGTACCCCCTTGAGCTCCCAGTCCACGGCGCGGCGGCCGAAGGGGGTGTCGACGCGGTCGTCGACGTGCACGCGCAGGCCGGCGGCCTTGAGCCGGGCGCCCAGCTCGCGCACCTCGGCCACGGCCTCGTCGCCCTTGATCGCCATGACGACGACCTGGACGTGCGCGAGGCGCGGCGGGACGCGCAGGCCGTTGTCGTCGCCGTGCGACATGATCAGGCCGCCGACCATACGGGTCGACACGCCCCACGAGGTCTGCCAGACCAGCTCCTGCTTGCCTTCCTTCGACAGGTACTGCGTGTTGAAGGCCTTGGCGAAGTTGGTGCCGAGCTCGTGGCTGGTGCCCAGCTGGAGGGCCTTGCCGTCGCCCATCATGCCCTCGAGGGTGAGGGTGTTGATCGCGCCGGCGAAGCGCTCCTTGGCGGTCTTGCGGCCGAGCACGACGTCGATGCCGAGCACGTTCGTCATGAAGTCGCCGTAGACGTCGCGGTGGATCCGCGAGGCGTACTCGCGGGCCTCCTCGTACGTGACGTGGGCGGTGTGGCCCTCCTGCCAGAGGAACTCGCTCGTACGGAGGAACACGCGCGGACGCATCTCCCAGCGGACCACGTTGGCCCACTGGTTGATCAGCAGCGGCAGGTCGCGGTAGCTCTGGACCCACTTGGAGAAGTAGTCGTTGATGATCGTCTCGGAGGTGGGCCGCACCACGACCGGCTCCTCCAGCTCCTTGCCGCCGCCGTGCGTGACGACCGCGAGCTCGGGGGCGAAGCCCTCGACGTGCTCCGCTTCCCTCGTCAGGTACGACTGCGGGATGAACAGCGGGAAGTACGCGTTCTGGGCGCCCGCGTCCTTGATGCGCGCGTCCATCTCCTGCTGCATCCGCTCCCACAGGCCGTAGCCGTACGGCCGGATGACCATGGTGCCGCGGACCGGACCGTTGTCGGCCAGCTCGGCCTTGTTGATCAGATCCTGGTACCAGCGGGGGAAATCCTCCGCCTGCGGGGTGAGAACGGGTGCCTTTGCCATGGCGCGAATGGTACGGCGCCCGGCGCGCCGAGCGTGAATCGGGTGGCTCCCTCCTCTGGACGCGGGGGCGAATGGGGAGTTCCCTGGCAACGGGGGCATGGGGGCGACACGGAATCAGGAGCGCTCTTTCGATGACACCGACGCCGACGCTCGTCGCCCGGGACTGGGCGGAGATCCAGGAACGGATGCTGGTACCGCTGTACGAGGCGGTCTACGACCGGCTGGAGGTCGGGCCGGGCGACCGGCTGCTCGACCTCGACTGCGGGGCCGGGCTGCCCCTGCTGCTGGCGGCCGGGCGGGGAGCCGCGGCCACGGGTGTGGAGGCGGACCCGGCACGGCGGGCCCTGGCCCGCGAACGGCTGCTGGATGTGCTGGAGGGCACGCCGGACCCGGCTCGCCCGTACGACGCGCTGCTCGCCTTCTCGCCGGACCCGGAGGCCCTGGCGGCGGCCCTGCCGGCCGTCCGGCGCGGCGGGGCGGTGGTGCTGGCCGACTGGGGCCCGGCGGAGCGCTGTACGGTGCCGTCGGTGCTGGGCGGGGGTCCCGCGCCGCGGGACCTGGACGCGCTGGTGGAGCGGGCCGGGCTGCGGCCGGACGGTTCGGGCCGGGTGTTCTGCCCGTTCGGGTACGCGGACGTGGACAGCGCGGTGCGCGGGCTGCTGTCGACAGGGCTGTACCCGGTCGCGGGGGGCTGCTCCGCCGGAGCGGCGCCGTGCCAGGCGGCCGATCCGGCGCTGGCGGAGAAGGAGCTGACGGAGGCCCTTCACCCGTACGAGCGGACCGACGGCGCCGTCTGGCTGCCGAACATCTTCCGGTACGTGATCGCCCGGGTGGCGTAACCGGCCGCCTCGGACGGCCGCCCGGGCGGCCGTGCGCGCGGGGCGGACCTCCGCCCGGGCGGATGCCGCAGGGCCCCGGCCGGGAGTCCTCCCGGCCGGGGCCCTGCGGCGAGCGCCTGCGGAGCGCGCTACTTCATGAACTTCTTGAACTCGTCGGGGAGGTCGAAGTCCCCGCCGTCCTGGCCGCCCGCCGGAAGCCCGAAGGGGTTGCCGCCGGGCGCGGGGGGCTCGATCGCCTGCGGCCCCTGCTCACGGCGGGCTGCGGCGGCGGCCTCCTCTTCCCTGCGCTTCATCGGGTTGCCGCTCTTGCGCTTGCCCTTGGCCTGCTTGACCTGCTTCTTCTGGCGGCCGGGGCCGCCGCCCATCCCCGGGATGCCGGGCATGCCGGGCATCCCGCCGCCCTGGGCCATGCGGGACATCATCTTGCGGGCGTCGAAGAAGCGCTCGACGAGCGACTTGACGGTGCTGACCTCGGTGCCGGAGCCCTTGGCGATACGGGCGCGGCGCGAGCCGTTGATGATCGTCGGGTCCTGGCGCTCCGCCGGGGTCATCGACTTGATGATCGCGGCGGTGCGGTCCACGTCGCGCTCGTCGATGTTGGCGATCTGGTCCTTGATCTGGCCCATGCCCGGCAGCATGCCGAGCAGCTTGGAGATGGAGCCCATCTTGCGGACCTGTTCCATCTGGGCCAGGAAGTCGTCGAGCGTGAACTCCTTGGGGCCCTTGGCGAGCTTGGCCGCCATCTTCTCGGCCTCGGCCTGCGAGAAGGTCTTCTCGGCCTGCTCGATGAGGGTGAGCATGTCACCCATGTCGAGGATCCGGCCCGCCATGCGGTCGGGGTGGAAGGCGTCGAACTCGTCGAGCTTCTCGCCGTTCGAGGCGAACATGATCTGCTTGCCGGTGACGTGCGCGATGGAGAGCGCGGCGCCGCCGCGGGCGTCGCCGTCGAGCTTGGAGAGCACCACGCCGTCGAAGCCGACGCCGTCGCGGAAGGCCTCGGCGGTGTTGACCGCGTCCTGGCCGATCATCGCGTCGACGACGAAGAGGATCTCGTCGGGGCTGACCGCGTCGCGGATGTCGGCTGCCTGCTGCATCAGCTCGGCGTCGATGCCGAGGCGGCCGGCGGTGTCGACGACGACGACGTCGTACTGCTTGGTGCGCGCGTACTCGATGGAGTCCTTGGCGACCTGGACCGGGTCGCCGACGCCGTTGCCGGGCTGGGGCGCGTAGACCGCGACGCCCGCGCGCTCGGCGACGACGGAGAGCTGGTTGACGGCGTTGGGGCGCTGGAGGTCGCACGCCACGAGGAGCGGGGCGTGGCCCTGCCCCTTCAGCCACAGGCCGAGCTTTCCGGCGAGGGTGGTCTTACCGGCACCCTGGAGACCGGCCAGCATGATCACGGTGGGAGCGGTCTTCGCGAACCGGAGCCGGCGGGTCTCGCCGCCGAGGATCGTGACGAGCTCGTCGTTGACGATCTTGAGGACCTGCTGCCCCGGGTTGAGGGCCTTGCTGACCTCTTCGCCGCGCGCGCGTTCCTTGACGTTCGCGATGAAGGAGCGGACGACGGGGAGGGCGACGTCGGCCTCGAGGAGCGCGATACGGATTTCCCGGGCCGCTGCGTCGATGTCAGCCTCGGACAGCCGGCCTTTGCCGCGCAGGCCCTTGAAGGTATTCGCCAAGCGGTCGGAGAGCGTATCGAACACGGTGGTCGCGATTCCTCGGGTCGGGGGCGGTGTGGTCGTCCCCCAGGGTATCGGGCCGCGCCGCCGGCCTGACCCCTGCGGGCGGCTTTCCCCTCCGGCCCGAGGAAACGGGACGGGGCCGCAGGGGAGGCCGCGGCCGGTGAACCCTTCCGGTCACCGCACTGGGTCCTGTCGTCAAAGTAGCGCCGGGCCAGGCGGGACTTTGACGCCAGGGCCTAGGCCAGGGCCGACTGGACGGAGCCCGCCAGGGCGGCCGCCGCGGCGGCGTCCAGGGGTTTGCCGTCCCGGGCGGTCACGTACAGCGTGTCCACCGCGTCCGCGCCCGGCGTCGAGACGTGCGCGCTGCGCACCCGGACGCCCGCCGACTCCAGGGCGCGGCCGATGCGGTGCAGCAGTCCGACCGCGTCCGGAGCACGCACCTCCAGGACCGTGGCCAGGGAGGAGACGTCCGGGACCACGGTGACCCGGGGCGGCGGCGGCACCACGCCGCGCCGTCGCGGGTAGGCCGCCTCGCGGTCGGCCAGTCTCGCGGGGACGTCCAGCGAGCCGTCCAGGGCCCGGACCAGGTCGGTGCGGAGCCGGGCCGACTCCGGCAGCGAGCCGTACTGCGCGGCCACCCGCCAGCGCAGCACCAGGACCTCTCCCAGCCGGCCGGGCAGCTCCAGGGAGCGCAGGTCGGCCGCCCGGACGGTGAGGCGGTGCAGGGCCAGCACCCCGGCCACCGCCGGGAGGACCCCCGGCTGGTCCGGAACGGCCACGACCAGCTCCACCCCGACGGCGTCGTCCTCCTCCTGGCGGGCGTGCAGGGCCAGGACGGGCTCCCCGGTGCGCAGGGCCTCCACGGCGAGGCGCTCCTGCTCCGTGGTGGGGATCTCCAGCTCCCGTACCGCCGGGGCGGCGCCCCGCAGGACGGCGGCTGCCCGCGCGGCGAGGTCCGCGACCAGCGAGGCGCGCCAGGTGCTCCAGGCGGCGGGCCCGGTGGCCAGCGCGTCCGCCTCGGTCAGGGCGTGCAGGATCTCCAGCGTGGAGCCGGACCCCACGGCCTCGGCGACCGCGCGGACCGTCGCCGGGTCGTCCAGGTCCCGCCGGGTCGCGGTGTCGATCAGCAGCAGGTGGTGGCGTACGAGCGTGCCCAGGACGGCGACGTCCTCGGGGCCGAAGCCGATGCGTGCGGCCACGTCGCGCGCGATGGTCTCCCCGGCCACCGAGTGGTCTCCGGGCCAGCCCTTGCCGATGTCGTGCAGGAGGGCGGCCGTCAGCAGCAGGTCCGGGCGGCCGACCCGGCGGGTGAGCGCCGAGGCCCGGACGGCCGTCTCGATCAGGTGGCGGTCCACCGTCCAGGTGTGGACGGGGTTGCGCTGCGGCCGGCAGCGCACCCGCTCCCAGTCGGGCAGCAGCCGCGTGATCAGCCCCTCCGCCTCGAGCGCCTCCCACACGCCGACCATGGGCTCGCCGGCGCCGAGCAGGGTCAGGAGCTGTTCGCGGGCCTCGGCCGGCCAGGGCACCGGCAGCGGTTTCGACTGCGCCGCGAGGCGGCGTACGGAGTGCAGGGAGACGGGCAGGCCCGCCTGCGCGGCGGCCGCGGCGAAGCGCAGCGGCAGCACCGGGTCCCGGTCGGGGCGGGCGGCCAGGGCCAGCACGGCCTCGCCGTCGGACTCCACGACCCCCTCGGCGAGCGGGGCCCGCTCGACCGCGGGCGAGCGGGTGCCGAGCAGACCGCGCAGCCGCGGTTTGGCGGCGCGGGCCCGCAGCACCCGCCCGACCTCCCGCCAGGTGACGTCACCGGCGTACGAGACGACGCGCGCGGCCTCGTAGACCTCGCGGAGCAGCGCGTCGGCGTCGAGCAGGCCGAGCTGCGCCGCGACCTGGTCCTGCTCCTGGAGGGAGAGCCGGTCGGTGGCCCGGCCGGTCACCAGGTGCAGGGCGTCGCGCGCGTCCAGCAGGCGCCGCCGGGCCTCGGCCAGGCCCTCGCGCGGGGCGTCGGCCAGCCAGGAGGCGGCCACCGCCCGGAGCGCGGTGACGTCCCGGAGGCCGCCGCGGGCCTCCTTGAGGTCGGGTTCGAGCAGGAAGCGGAGCTCCCCTGCCCGCTCGGCCCGCTCACGGCACAGGGAGTGCAGTTGCGGGAGCCGCTTGGCGGCCTGGTTGCGCCAGTCGGCCAGGACCGAGGTCCGCAGGCCGGCCAGCAGCCCGGCGTCCCCGGCGACGGGCCGGGCGTCGAGCAGTCCGAGGTGCACCTTCAGGTCCTCGGCGGCGGTCTTGCGGGCCTCGCCCGGCGTCCGTACCGAGTGGTCGAGGGCGAGCCCGAGGTCCCACACCGGGTACCAGATCCGGTCGGCGAGCGCGCTCAGGGCCTGCGGCTCGGCCTTGCCGTCGTGCAGCAGCACCAGGTCGAGGTCGCTGCGCGGGGAGAGTTCGCCCCTGCCGTAGCCGCCGACGGCCACCAGGGCGGCGCCCCGGACGCCCGTCTCGCGCAGGGCGGTCTTGAACAGCCCGTGCAGCCAGTCGTCGGTCAGTCCGGCGAGGGCGGAACGCCTGGACGGCCCGGACCGCGACTCCTCCTGGAGGAGCCGCAGCCGGGCCGCGGCGTATCCGCTGGGTCCCGGGTCGGCCGTGTGGTCGGTGGTGTCTTCGACGCTCGTCACCCAGGAGCTCCCGTCACCTAGAGCGCGTCAGCGCCGCGCTCGCCCGTGCGGACCCGGACGACCGAGTCCACGGAGACGCTCCACACCTTGCCGTCACCGATCTTGCCGGTGGCGGCGACGCGCACGATGAGGTCGATCAGTTCCTCGGCCTCGGCGTCGTCGACCAGTACCTCGATGCGGATCTTGGGTACCAGGTCGACCTGGTACTCGGCGCCGCGGTAGACCTCGGTGTGGCCGCGCTGACGGCCGTAGCCGCTGGCCTCGGTGACCGTGAGCCCCTGGACCCCGAAGGCCTGGAGGGCTTCCTTGATCTCGTCCAGCTTGTGCGGCTTGACGATCGCGGTGATCAGCTTCATGCGTCAACCTTCTTGCTCGCGGCGGGGGCGGGGGCTGCGGAGTTCCGCGGGGCGACGCCGCCGCCGGCTCCGCTGAAGTCGTAGGCGGTCTCGGCGTGCTCGACCTGGTCGATGCCGGAGACCTCCACGTCCTCGGTGACCCGCATCCCGATCGTCTTGTCGAGGAGGAGGGCGAGGACCGCGGACACGACGAGGGAGTAGGCGAGCACGGCGAAGACCCCGATGGCCTGCTTGCCGAGCTGCTCCAGACCGCCGCCGTAGAAGAGGCCGGCCACGTCGGACTGGACGCCGCCGGTGGCGAAGAGGCCCACCAGCAGGGAGCCGGCGACACCGCCGACGAGGTGGACGCCGATCACGTCGAGGGAGTCGTCGTAGCCGAACTTGTACTTGAGGCCGACCGCCATGGCGCACAGCACGCCGGAGATCGCGCCGACGGCGATCGCGCCGAGCGGGCTGACCGCACCGCCGGAGGGGGTGATGGCGACGAGGCCGGCGACCGCGCCGGAGGCGGCGCCCAGGGTGGTGAAGGAGCCGTGGCGCAGCTTCTCGTAGGCGAGCCAGGCGAGCATGGCGGCGGCGGTGGCGACCTGGGTGTTGACGAACATGACCGCGCCGACGCCGTCGTCGTTGCCGAGCCAGGAGCCCGCGTTGAAGCCGAACCAGCCGAACCACAGGAGGCCGGCGCCGAGCATCACGAGCGGGAGGCTGTGCGGGCGCATCGGGTCCTTCTTGAAGCCGACGCGCTTGCCGATGACCAGGATCACGCCGAGCGCCGCGGCGCCCGCGTTGATGTGGACGGCGGTGCCGCCGGCGAAGTCGATGACGCCGAGCTCGAAGAGCCAGCCGCCGGCGCCCCACACCCAGTGGGCGACGGGGAAGTAGACGACGGTGACCCACAGCGCGGTGAACAGGGCCCAGGCGCTGAACTTGACGCGGTCCGCGAGGGCGCCGCTGATCAGGGCCGGGGTGATCACGGCGAACATCAGCTGGAAGACGGCGAAGACGTAGACCGGGATGGTGTAGCCGTCCCACAGCTCGGTGATGCCGATGCCGCTGAGGCCGACGTAGTCGGAGTTCCAGCCGATGAGGGAGCCGGAGTCGGTGCCGAAAGCGAGGCTGAAGCCGTAGAGGACCCACAGGATCGTGACGATCCCGAGGCTGATGAAGCTCATCATCAGCATGTTGAGGCTGCTCTTGACGCGGACCATGCCTCCGTAGAAGAAGGCGAGTCCCGGGGTCATCAGCATGACCAGGGCGGAGCAGATGAGCATGAACCCGGTGTTCGCGGCAGACAGCGTCGGGGCGTCTGCCGCGAGGGTCGTGATGGCTGATGCCATCGGCGTCTCCTCGTCGTCGGTACGTTCGCGTGCGGGCGATCGTGGAAAACCAGAACCTGAGCGGCGTTGATGGGCCGGCCCGGTGAGGGGCTGGCCGGTTATTGCCCTGAGATTCACGCAGGCCGGTTTCCGGCGGCGCCGCTGGGTGTTTCGGGCCCGTGACGAAGAGGTCGTGCGTGTTACGCGCCCATGAACGGGCGGTTCGTGGAAACCGGCCGCGGCGGTACCCGGACGTCCTGGCTGGGGGAGCCTGATCGGGCTTCACGGGGTGACTGCCGCGGCCGGGGCCTCGGGGAGCGGCCGCGGGGCCGTCAGACGGCCTCTGCGGCCTCGGGGAGCCGGGAGGCGAGGTGGTCGGTCAGCCGGACCACGTCCGCGACGTCGCCGTACTCACGGGCGGCGGTGTCGACGGTCTTGCGCAGGCGGGTGTTCACGCGTTCGGACCGCACCTTTCCCGCCACGTCCAGGGCCTGGCCGACGAGGACGGCGGCCTGCTCCGGCTCGCGCCGGAGCAGGTGGACGGTGGCCATGCCGACCAGGTTGAGGGCGTAGGAGCGCTGGTGCTCGTCGTCCTTCGCGAAGAGCTCGACGGCGCGGGCCATGACGGGCTCGGCGAGGGAGGCGTAGGTGGGGCTGCGCCCGGCGACGTAGGCCAGATCCCGGTAGGAGTGGGAGTTCTCGCCGTTCAGCTCGGCCTCGGAGAAGAAGCGGATCCAGTCGGGCTCGGGCTCCCCGCCGAAGGCGACGTCGGAGAAGGTGTCCTCGGCCATCCGAACGGCGCGCTTGCAGCGGCTGGGCTGTCCCATGTTGGCGTAGGCGCGGGCCTCCATCGCATACAGCATGGCCTGGGTCCGGGGGCCGGCGCAGTCGCGGCTGCCGTACTGGGCGAGGTGGATGAGCTCCAGGGCGTCCTCGGGGCGGCCCAGGTGGATCATCTGGCGGCTCATGCCGGAGAGGATGTAGGAGCCCAGCGCCTTGTCGCCGGCCTCCTTGGAGGCGTGGAGCGCGAGGACGAAGTACTTCTGCGCCGTGGGGTGCAGGCCGATGTCGTAGCTCATCCAGCCGGCCAGCTCGGCGAGCTCCGCGGCCACCTTGAAGAGCCGTTTCATGATCGGGGCCGGGTGGTTCTCCTGGAGCAGGTCGGTGACCTCGTGGAGCTGGCCGACGACGGCCTTGCGCCGCAACCCGCCCCCGCACTGGGCGTCCCACTGGCGGAACATCACGGTGGTCGCGTCGAGCAGGTCGAGCTCGGGCTCGGACAGCCGGGGCCGGCGACCGCCGGGAGCGGCCGCGGGCCCCCCCTCGCGGGTTCCCGGATCGGCCGCCGGCACCGGGACGAGCCAGCGCTGCATGGGCTCGATGAGGGCCGGTCCGGCGGAGAGGGCGAGCGAGGTCCCGAGGAAGCCGCGGCGGGCCAGCATCAGGTCGCTCCGGGAGAACTCGCCGAGGAGCTCGACGGTCTGCGCTCCGGCCCAGGGCAGGTCGACGCCGGAGACGGAGGGGGTCTGGTGGGCGGTGCGCAGCCCGAGCTGCTCGATGGCGACGACGGTGCCGAAGCGCTCGGAGAACAGCTCGGACAGGATGCGCGGGACGGGCTCGCGGGGCTGTTCGCCGTCGAGCCAGCGGCGCACCCGCGAGGTGTCCGTGCTGATGTGGTGGGCGCCCATCTGGCGGGCCCGGCGGTTGACCTGGCGGGCGAGCTCGCCCTTGGACCAACCGCTGCGGACGAACCAGGAGGTCAGCTGTTCGTTGCGCGCAGCAGACTCCTCGATCGTTCCGCTTGCGCTGTTGCCGCTCACTGGAACGCTCCCATCCGCTCACGCCTCTTCCACACGAAACCCTGGCCGGGACGGCGGTCGCGCCCACGGACCTTCACGGGTCCTTCACACGTTGCCTCCGGCATACCCACGGATGGGCCCGCCGTCGGGGTTCGTGCACCGAAAGTAATCCTACGATCACCCCCTCCGCGAGGTCGATTCCGGAAACGCCACCATTCGCCACCCCTTCGAATGAACTCGCCATCGGCCAGGCGCGATTCACTTGACACCGAGGCGAAACGGATCGGTTGGACTGGAGTGCGCCAGGGGCGCGCGCGGCGTGGAGTGCGCCGGGCGGCACCGGACGGCCACCCCGCGGCGCACCGCCGGCAGCAGGTCCCGCCGACGTCGTAACCACCGGCGCGTCCGACCCGTTGGAGGGGGCATGGGCATGGGCTTCACGATCGGCGGCAGCCGAAGCACCAGGGAATTCCGCTCCGGCGTCCGGCGCCGCGGCCGGACCTCGGAGTGCACCGCGGTGGCGGAGTACACCGGGCTGTGGGGCTGGGACGCGGTCCCCGGGGCACGTGCCGCGGCACCCGCCCGGGACTGCTCCTGCGGGGACGCCCGCTGCGCGGCGCCCGGAGCGCACCCCCTGGCCTTCGCCCCCACCGTGCCGGCCGGGGCCACCCTCGACGAGGTCACCCGGTCCTGGGGCCAGTACCCGGGAGCGGCGCTGATGCTCCCCGTGGGCCGCTCCTTCGACGTCATCGAGGTCTCGGAGGAGGCCGGGCGGCGCGCCCTGGTCCGGCTGGAGCGGATGGGCCTGCCCCTCGGCCCGGTGACCGCGACCCCGGACGGCCGGGCCCAGTTCTTCGTGGCCCCGGGCGCGGCGGCCGAGCTGCCGCAGCTGCTGTACCGGATGGGCTGGGACGACGCGGACCTCGACCTGCGGGCGCTGGGCCAGGGGGCGTTCGTGACCGCCCCGCCCTCCGACCGGGGCGGGCTGGGCCCGGTCGGGTGGCTGCGGCCCCCGGCGCTCGACTCCGCCGGGAACCCGCCGCAGGCGCGGCTGCTGCTGGGGACGCTGGCCTACATCTGCCACCGCTTCCGCAGGTAGCCCCGGCCCGCCCCCGCACGCACCCGTGCCCCCGCGTTCCGGTCGGAGCGCGGGGGCACGGGTGTCCGTACGGGCCCGGTTCAGTCGCCGATCAGCGCGTCCACGAACGCCTCCGGCTCGAAGGGGGCCAGGTCGTCCGGGCCCTCACCCAGGCCGATGAGCTTGACGGGGACCCCCAGCTCGCGCTGGACGGCCACGACGATGCCGCCCTTGGCAGTGCCGTCGAGCTTCGTCAGCACGATGCCGGTGATGTCCACGACCTCGGCGAAGACGCGGGCCTGGGTCAGGCCGTTCTGGCCGGTGGTGGCGTCCAGGACCAGCAGGACCTCGTCCAGCGGGCCGTGCTTCTCCACGACGCGCTTGACCTTGCCGAGCTCGTCCATCAGGCCGGTCTTGGTGTGCAGGCGGCCGGCGGTGTCGATGAGCACCACGTCGGCGCCCTCGGCGATGCCCTCCTTGACCGCGTCGAAGGCGATCGAGGCCGGGTCGCCGCCTTCGGGACCGCGCACGGTGCGGGCTCCGACCCGGTCGCCCCAGGTCTGGAGCTGGTCGGCGGCCGCGGCGCGGAAGGTGTCGGCGGCGCCGAGCACCACGCTGCGGCCGTCGGCCACCAGGACGCGGGCGAGCTTGCCGGTGGTGGTGGTCTTGCCGGTGCCGTTCACTCCGACGACCATCACCACGGCGGGGGTGTCGACGCCGCTCTCGGTCTTCACGGCACGGTCGAAACCGGTGCCGACCAGGGTCAGCAGCTCCTCCTTCAGCAGGGTGCGCAGGTCCGCGGGGGTGCGGGTGCCGAGCACCTTGACCCGCTCGCGGAGCCGCTCGACCAGCTCCTGGGTCGGTACGACACCCACGTCGGCGATGAGGAGCGTCTCCTCGATCTCCTCCCAGGTGTCCTCGTCGAGGTGCTCGCGGGAGAGCAGCGTGAGCAGCCCCTTGCCCAGCGAGTTCTGCGACCGGGCGAGGCGGGCGCGCAGCCGGACCAGGCGGCCCGCGGTGGGCTCGGGCACCTCGATCTCGGGTGCGGCCGGGGCCTCGACGACCGGGTCCTCGACGGCGACGGGTGATTCGGCGGCGGCCGTCGTGTCGGGGAGGGTGACCTCCTCGATCGTGCGGCGCGGCTCTTCCGCCGTCGGTGCGGCGTCCTCCCCCACCCGCGGTTCGGCGGGCGGGGCAGTGATGGTCGGCGTGCTCGACGGTGCCGAGGGCGGCAGCTGCTTCTTCTGGCGGCTGCTGACCACGAGCCCGCTGATCGCGCCGACCGCGACCAGGGCGATGACTACGGCAAGGATGAGGATTTCCATAACCACCCCAGTATCGGCCACGGGGGCCCGGGACCGGGGACGTCGGGGCTTCCCCTCGGGACCGAAGGCTCTATTTGTCGTTTTACCGGCACATCTACGATGATGAGCGACTCCCCCGTTTCCCCTCCCCCACGGAGCACCCATGCCTGCCGAGCCCGCCGACGGCGCCGTAGAGACCGGGATCGAGACCCGCGGCCTGGAGCCCGTCCCGGACGGCGAGCGCACCGGCCGGGTCCGCGATCTCGTGCCCACCTGGGTCGCCGCCAACATCAGCGTGCTGCTGCTCACCATGGGCGCCGGCCTGGTGATCTCCAACAAGCTCAACATCTGGCAGGTGCTCGTCGTCGCGGTGGCCGCGCCGGTCGTCTCGTACGGGATCGTCGGGCTCATCTCCATCGCCGGCAAGCGCGGCGGAGCCCCGGGCATGGCGCTGTCGCGCGCGGTGTTCGGGCAGCGCGGCAACCTCTTCCCGGGTGCGCTGATCTGGGTGGCCCGCTGGGGCTGGGAGACCATCAACGCGGTCAGCGGCGCCTACGCCGTGCTGACCGTGCTGGACCTGCTCTTCGGGGTGCGGAGCAACACCGCCCTGATCGTGGTCACCCTGCTCTTCTTCGTGGGCTGCACCTTCGCGGTCTCCGGACTCGGCATCAAGGCGCTGCGCACCTGCTCCACGTGGTCCACGTACCTCTTCGGCGCCTTCAGCGTCCTGGTCCTCGGCTACCTGGCCTTCACCACCGACTGGTCCGCCGTCTTCGGCAAGCCGGCCGGCTCCACCGCGATGATGATCGCGGGCATCGGCACCATCGCCGCGGGCGGCATCAGCTGGGTGCCCTCCGGCCCGGACTTCACCCGCTACCTGCCGCGCACCGCCTCGTCCCGGGGCATGGTCGGCGCGACGATCGGCGGCGCAGGCGTGGTCGTCCTGCCCATGGTGCTGATGGGGGCGGTCATGGCCGTCGGCACCCCGGACCTGGCCACCGCCCAGGACCCGGTCTCCTTCATCGGCGAGCTGCTGCCGACGTGGATCGCGGTCCCGTACCTGCTCGTCGCGCTCGTCGGCATGCTGCTGATCAACTCGATGTCCATGTACTCGGCGGGCTTCACCGCGCAGACCCTCGGCATCAAGGTCCCGCGCGCCGCCGCGGTCAGCGTCAACGCCGGCATCAGCCTGGTCTTCGGCTTCCTGCTGATGGTCGTCGCGACCAGCTTCTTCGGCTCGTTCATCTCCTTCCTGACCCTGCTGGCGGTGGCCTTCTCCGCCTGGATCGGGGTCTTCGGCGTGGACATGCTGCGCCGGGAGGCCTACGACGGCCGGGCGCTGCTGGACACCACCCGGACGAGTGCCTACTGGTACAAGGGCGGGTTCGCCTGGCAGGCGATGACCGCGTGGGCCGTCGCCCTGGTCGTGGGAGTGCTGTTCACCTCGGTGGACTGGTTCAGCGGACCGCTCGCCTCCACGTGGATCGGGCGGAACGGCCTCGGCTGGGTGGCGGGCATCGCCACCTCCGCCGTGCTCTACGCGGTCCTGCCGCGCACGGCCGGGGCGGAGCGCGCCGAGGGCCCGGCCGGGGAGCGGGAACTCACCGGAAGCCTGTCCAACTGACGCTGCGTCAGCTAACGTCCCCCTTCGCGCGCCCACCCGCATCCGGCGAAGGGGGACCCCTCCATGCCCGTCACCGTGGCCCGGTTCAATCTCGTCGACCCCGACGGCACCCCCGAGTCCCTCTCCGCCCGCTACCGGGCGGCGCTGGAGATGGCCCGCTACGCGGACGACCGCGGGATCGACACCATCCAGACCGAGGAGCACCACGGCACCGGCAACAACTGGCTGCCCTCCCCCTTCGCCTTCGCGGGCGCGGTCTTCGGCGCCACCCGCCGGATCGCGGTCACCGTCTCGGCGATCATCGGCCCGCTGTACGACCCCCTGAGGGCGGCCGAGGACATCGCGGTGCTCGACCTGCTGAGCGGCGGCCGCCTGGTGACCGTCGCGGGTATCGGCTACCGGCCCGAGGAGTACGAGCAGCAGGGCGTGGAGTGGCGCCGGCGCGGGAGGCTGCAGGACGAACTGCTGGAGACCCTTCTCGCGGCGTGGACGGGCGAGCCCTTCGAGTTCCGCGGCCGGACCGTACGGGTCACCCCGCGGCCCTTCACCCGGCCGCATCCGCTCCTGCTGGTCGGCGGGAGCTCCGAGGCGGCGGCCCGGCGCGCGGCCCGACTGGGGCTGCCGTTCTTCCCGAGCGCGCACCTGCCGGAGCTGGAGGCGTACTACCGGGCGAGGCTCGCCGAGTACGGCACGGAGGGCTTCTGCATGATGCCGGCCGCCCGGACTCCGCTGCTGCACATCGCCGAGGACCCGGACCGCACCTGGGCGGAGCACGGCGAGCGCTTCCTGCACGAGGCGCGCGCGTACGCGTCCTGGCAGTCCGAGGACATCCGCAGCGCCGTACGGTCCGGCGCGCGCTCGGTGGCGGAGCTGCGCGAGGAGGGCGTGTACCGGATCCTCACCCCGGACGAGGCGGTCGCGTACGCCGAGGGCGCGGGCGAGGCGGGGAACCTGGTCCTGCACCCGCTGTGCGGCGGGATGCCGCTGGACGAGGGCTGGCGGAGCCTGCACCTGCTGTGCGAACAGGTACTGCCCCGGCTCAAGGACTGAGCCGGGGCAGTATCGAGGAGAGGGGTGGTGGCGGGGATGGCTACCCCATCTCCTCCAGCGCCTTGCCCTTGGTCTCCGGCACCCATTTGAGGATGAAGGGGATCGAGAGCAGGGCGAAGACCGCGTAGATGACGTACGCGCCGGACAGGTTCCAGTCCGACAGCGTCGGGAAGCTGACGGTGATGACCCAGTTGGCGATCCACTGGGCGGCGGCCGCCACGCCGAGGGCGGCGGCGCGGATGCGGCCCGGGAACATCTCGCCGAGCAGCACCCAGACCACCACGCCCCAGGACAGGGCGAAGAAGAGGACGAAGCAGTTGGCCGCGATGATGGCCACGAGCCCCTGGGTCTCCGGGAGGGTGACGTCCGCGCCGGTGCCGGACCGGTAGGAGAAGGCCCAGGCGGCCAGCGCGAGGGAGATCGTCATGCCGACGGAGCCGATGAGGGCGAGGGGCTTGCGGCCGATCCGGTCCACGAGGAGCATCGCGATCACCGTACCGATGATGTTCACGACGGAGGTCTCGAAGGAGTACAGGAACGAGGAGCTCGGGTCGACGCCGACCGACTGCCACAGCGAGGAGCTGTAGTAGAAGATCACGTTGATGCCGACGAGCTGCTGGAAGACCGAGAGGCCGATGCCGATCCAGACGATCGGCAGGAAGCCCATGCGGCCGCCGAGCAGGTCCTTGAAGGTCGACTTCTGCTCCGAGTGGATGGCGGCGTCGATCTCGCGGACCCGGGCGTCGGCGTCGATGTGCTCGCCCTCGACCTCGCGCAGGACCGTCTTGGCCTTGTCCATGCGGCCGACCGAGACGAGGAAGCGCGGGGACTCGGGGATGGCGAAGGACAGCAGCCCGTAGAGCACGGCCGGGACGACCATGACGCCGAGCATCCACTGCCAGGCCTCGAGGCCGCCGAGCTCGCCGCGCTGGTCGCCGTCGGCGAGGTTGAGGATGCCCCAGTTGACCAGCTGCGACACGGCGATGCCGATGACGATGGCGGCCTGCTGGAAGGAGGCGAGCCGGCCGCGGTAGGCGGGCGGGGAGACCTCGGCGATGTAGGCGGGGCCGATGACGGAGGCCATGCCGATGCCGAAGCCGCCGATGATGCGCCACATCGCGAGGTCCCACAGGGCGAACGGCAGGGCGGAGCCGATCGCGCTCGCGGTGAACAGGACGGCCGCGATCTGCATGCAGCGGATGCGGCCGATCCGGTCGGCGATGCGTCCCGCGGTGGCCGCGCCGAAGGCGCAGCCGATGAGTGCGGCGGCGATCACCTGGGCGAGGGCGGCCGAGCCGACGTCGAAGCGGTCGCGGACGGCCTCGACGGCGCCGTTGATGACGGAGCTGTCGTAGCCGAAGAGGAATCCGCCCATGGCCGCGGCGGCGGTGATGAAGATGACGTGCCCGAGGTGCTCGGGCTGGGACGCGCTTCCACCGCCTGCCGCGGGTGCGTTCGCTGTGCTGGTCAAGGTGCGCTCCTGGGCCCGGCGCCGACGGCGGGCAGCGTGGGGGTTGGTACTGGTGTGCGGGTCGTCGCCTGATCGTGTTCCACCAGTGGGGCACAACAAACGGCACACCACCACCTGAACGTCCGGGCGACAGAGGAGAGCTTATGAGTTCACTTCTTGAAGTCAAGAGCCCGCGAGAAACCCATCCGTCCGATTCGGATGGGGTCGACCCGCATCGTGGAAGTGTGGATCATTCAAAGCTTGAACAAGCGGGGGGTCTAGCGGAGCCGCTGACTGATCACCTTGGACACTCCATCGCCCTGCATGGAGACGCCGTACAGGGCATCGGCGACCTCCATCGTGCGCTTCTGATGCGTGATCACGATCAGCTGTGAGCTCTCCTGGAGCTCCTCCATGATCCGGATCAGCCGCTGCAGGTTGGTGTCGTCGAGCGCGGCCTCCACCTCGTCCATCACGTAGAACGGGCTGGGCCGCGCCTTGAAGATGGCGACCAGCAGCGCCACGGCGGTCAGCGAGCGCTCGCCGCCGGACAGCAGCGACAGCCGCTTGACCTTCTTGCCCGGCGGACGGGCCTCGACGTCGACGCCGGTGGTGAGCATGTTGTCGGGATCGGTCAGGACGAGCCTGCCCTCGCCGCCGGGGAACAGCCGCGCGAAGACCCCCTCGAACTGGCGCGCCGTGTCCCGGTAGGCCTCGGTGAAGACCTGCTCGACGCGCTGGTCGACCTCCTTCACCACCTGGAGCAGGTCGGCGCGCGTCTTGCGGAGGTCCTCCAGCTGCTCGCTGAGGAACCGGTGGCGCTCCTCCAGCGCCGCGAACTCCTCCAGTGCCAGCGGGTTGACCTTGCCGAGCTGCTGGTAGGCGCGCTCTGCCGCCTTGAGCCGCTTCTCCTGCCGGTCGCGGACGAAGGGGCCCGGCCGGTTGCGGGGGTGTTCCGGGTCGTCGGGGAGCTCCTCGCCGTCCGCGGCCGGGGACGGCGGGACCGGCTGGTCGGGCCCGTACTCGGCCACGAGGCCCGCGGCGTCCACGCCGAACTCCTCCAGCGCCCGGGCCTCCACCTGCTCGATGCGCAGCCGCTTCTCGGCTCCGAGCACCTCGCCCCGGTGGACGGAGTCGGTGAGCTTGTCGAGTTCGCCCTTCACCTCCCGGCCGGCGCTCCTGGCCTCGGCGAGCTCCCGCTCGCGCAGTCCCTTGGCGTACTCCGCGGCGGCCCGCTCCTCCTCGGCGCGGCGCAGCGACACGTCCACGTGGGCGAGGAGCTGCCGGGCTCCGTCCGCCACCGCCCCGGCCACCTCGGCCTCGCGGCGCCGCCGGTCCCGGCGGAGCTCGGCCCGGGCGCGGGCCTCCCGTTCCGCGCGGGCTCCCCGGTCGAGCGAGTCCGCCCGGCCGGCCAGCCCCTTGACCCGCTCCTCGTGCGTCCTGAGCTGGAGCCTCGCCTCCATCTCCGTCTGCCGCGCACGGGCGCCGTCGGCGGCCAGCCGGTCCCGGCGGGAGCTGTCCGGCTCCTCCTCCGCCGGCATCTCCTCGGCCGTCGCCAGCCGCTCCGCGCACTCCTCCACCTCGAACAGCGCCTGCTCCAGGGCGTCCTGGGCCTTGGTCGCCGCGGCCGCGCTGCGCTCGGCCTCGCCCGCGGCCCCCTTCGCCTGCCCGGCGAGCCTTCCCAGCTGCTGGGCGACCCCGGCCCGGGCCCGCTCGCCGGCGCGGCGCCGCTCGGCCAGCTCCTCGGCGAGCGCGGCGGCCTCGCGGTGCCGGGTGCGGGCGGCCTCCTGCGCTCCGGCGAGCTCCCGGCACCGTCCGTCCAGGCGGGCCAGCTCCGCCACCGCCTCGTCGACGGCGGCCTGGACCTCGATGAGGCTGGGAGCCCCGGCGGATCCGCCGTGTGCCAGGTGCGACCCGAGTACGTCACCCTCGACGGTCACGGCCACGGCGTCGGGCCGCTCCGCGACGAGCGCCTCGGCCTCGGCGAGGCTCGCGACCACGAAGTGGTCCCGCAGGACCCAGGCCACGGCCCGCAGCGCCGCGCCGTCCCCGTGCACGAACCCGACTGCTGCGGCGGGGCCCGTTGCGGGACGCGGGAGCACGCGCCCGGCCGCGTCGGCGACCTCCGCGGGCCGCCCCGGATGGGCGACCCCGAGGGCGCCCGCACCCGCGGCCCGGCCGACCGGGAGTGCGCCCCCGGAGCCGACCCCACCGCCGCCGGCCGCGCCGGGAAGCACACCCTCCGACCCCTGCCCGTGCCCGGCCGCCCCCGCGGCCTGCGCGCCCTCGACCCTCCGCCCGCCGCCGACCGCCCCCACGGCCTGCCCGGGGACCTCCGACGTCCCCGGAGCCTCCACAGCCTGGAACGGGACCGCCGGGGGGCCTGGAACCGCCGTGACCCCCGGGGCACCCGCAACCGCCGTGACCCCCGGTACCGGCGCGGCCTGCACCGGGACCGCCGGGGCACCGGCAACCTCGGGGAGCGCCGGAACCCCCGGAACCGCCGTACCCGCGAGAACCTCCGCGGTCTGCACCGGGGCACCCGGGGTCGCCGGAATTCCCGGGGCAGCCGTGCCCGCCGGGGTCCCCGGAATCGCCGTGACCTCCGGGGCCCCCGGGGCACCCGGGGCACCCAGGGGGACAGCCGTGCCTGCCGTGCCTGCCGGGGTCCCCGGAACCCCCGGAGCAGCCGTGCCCGCCGGGGTCCCCGGGACTGCCGTGACCGCCGGTGCCGCCATGGTCTGCGCCGGTACCGCCGGGGCACCCGGAACCGCCGGGGCACCCGTGTGTTCCGGCGCCCCCGGGACCGCCGCGGTTCGCGCAGTCGGCGGGGTACCCGTGGGCTCCGGGGCGATCAGCAGGGCGGCCCGGCCCGCGTCCGTGTGCCGGAGGTGACGGATGGCCGCGGCGGCCGCCGCGGGGGTGGCCACGGCCACCGCGTCAGCCGCCGCGCCCAGTGCCGCCGCCACCGCGACCTCGTAGCCCGGCGCCACCGACAGCCGCTCCGCCGCCGGCCCCAGCAGCCCGGCCAGCCGTTCCCGCGCCGCCAGCAGCGCACCCGTACCGTCCTTGCGCCGCAGCCCGAGCGCCAGCGCGTCCCGGCGCGCCGAGACCGCCGCGCGCGAGCGCTCCGCTGCCGTCACCGCGTCCCGGGCCGCGGCCAGCCCCGCCTCCGCCGCCGCCAGCTCGGCCCGCGCGGCCTCGTACTCCCCCTCCCCGGACGGGTCGTCGAGGGCGCCTACCTCCTCCGCCAGCGCCTCGTACTCCTCCTGCGCCGTCTGTGCCCGGCTCTGCGCGTCGTCCCGCGCGGCGACCAACCGGTCGATCTCGGCCTGTGCGGCGCCCGCCCGCGAGCGGGCCGCACCGAGCCGCCCGGTCAGCCGGGCCAGTCCCTCGCGCCGGTCGGCGACGGCCCGCGCCGCGTCCCGCAGCCGCCGCTCCTCCTCCGCCAGCGCCCGCTCCAGCCCCGCCCGGTGCTCGACGGTGTCCTCCAGCGCGCGCGAGGAGGCCTCGAGGGCGGCCGTCAGTTCGGCCTCCTGCTCGCGGATGCGCGCGGCCTCCTGCTCCATCTCCTCGGGATCGCGGCCCCGGCGCTCCTCCTCCGCCGGGGCCGTCGCGCTCCTGACCCGCGCGTCCGCCAGGGAGGCTGTCCCCCGCACCCGTTCGGCGAGCTGCGACAGCTCGTACCAGGTCTGCTGCGCCCGGATGAGGCGCGGAGCCAGCTCCCGTACGTCCTCCTCCAGCTCCGCCTCGCGCCGCAGCGCGGCCGCGAGCCGCGCCTCGGCGGCCTCCTTGCGGTCCTTCAGCGCCGCCTCGTCCGCGACCTCCGCGTCGAGGGCCCGCCGCAGGGCCACCAGGTCGTCGGCGAGCAGCCGCAGCCGCGCGTCCCGCAGGTCCGCCTGGATGACGGCCGCCCGCCGGGCCACCGCCGCCTGCCGCCCCAGGGGCTTCAGCTGGCGGCGCAGCTCGTCGCCCAGGTCCTGCACGCGCGCGAGGTTGGCCTGCATCGCGTCCAGCTTCCGCAGCGCCTTCTCCTTGCGCTTGCGGTGCTTCAGTACGCCCGCCGCCTCCTCGATGAAGGCGCGGCGGCCCATGGGATCGGCGTGCAGGACGGAGTCCAGCTGGCCCTGGCCGACGATGACGTGCATCTCCCGGCCGATGCCGGAGTCGGAGAGCAGCTCCTGGATGTCGAGGAGGCGGCAGGTGTCGCCGTTGATCTGGTACTCGCTGCTGCCGCCGCGGAACATGATCCGCGTGATGGTGACCTCGGCGTACTCGATGGGCAGCGCGCCGTCGCAGTTGTCGATCGTCAGCGACACCTCGGCGCGGCCGAGCGGCGGGCGTCCGGTGGTCCCGGCGAAGATGACGTCTTCCATCTTCCCGCCGCGCAGCGTTTTGGCGCCCTGCTCACCCATGACCCAGGAGAGCGCGTCCACCACGTTGGACTTGCCCGAGCCGTTCGGACCCACGACACAGGTGATGCCGGGTTCGAAGCGCAGGGTGGTGGCGGAAGCAAAGGATTTGAAGCCGCGCAGGGTCAGGGACTTGAGGTGCACGCCGCCGGACTCTACCTTTTCCGGTCGGTTTCGCCCGTGAAGGTACGGGGTTCGACCGCCGGGAACGGCTCGGTCCGGACGGGGTGCCAAGAAAGAAGGGACGCCGAAGCGTCCCTTGCAGATCAGACGGGGCTGGAGTCAACGACGAACGAGCTCGGTACTACCGGGTGAGCTCGGATCAGGTGAGCGCAGGCTCGGCCTGGGGTACGCCGATGTCGATGCCGTCAAGCAGCGAGTCTCCGTCGTGCTGAGCGGCGGCCGCGTTCAGCGCGTCATTTTCGGACTGAATCCGAACGAGCTCGGACTCGAGGTCCTGGACGCGCTGCTGAAGCCGTCGCATCTCGGCGAGGAGTCGCGGATCGGAACCGCCGACGTAACCGAGAAGCGCCTTTGCCATGATGGATGGTCCTCCACACTGAGTGACCGACCGGAGCGGTGTGGGTCGTGAGGGAATCGCACCCGCGGTGTCCGGCAGCAACTGACAGTCACTGCGCTTACTACTGCCAACACTGCCAAACAGCTCAGGTGCGCGGGGCTTCCAGCGTCTCACCAAAAAGTTTGACGGTCAACACGATCACGCCCTGTATCGGCGGGCAGCCCGGCTCTCGCAAGGAGAGTGGAGATCATCCTCACTTACGAGCCTTCCACGGATCGTGCGCTTCGGCAACGCGCCGACGAAGAATGCGCAGTTCCGACCGGGTACGGACGCCGGACGGATGTGATCAGTACATGATCAGTCGATCGCTCAGCGGATCGCGAAGCCGTCGTAGCCGCCCCGCGGTGTGCTCCAGATCTCCGTCACGCCGTCCACCCGGCCGGGCGTGTCGGCCGAGCGCAGCCAGTCGAGCAGCCGGTGGCAATTCTCACGTTGACCCTCGGCCACCACCTGCACCCGGCCGTCGTCCAGGTTCAGCGCGAAGCCGATCACCCCGCCGATCTCGAGGGCATTGGCCCTGGTGAACCAGCGGAAGCCCACTCCCTGCACTCGACCGCGCACCCAGGCGGTCAGGCGGACGTCTTCATTCATGCGTGAACGCTAACCGGGCAAAGACTTTCGGAGCACATCGCCCCCTGACCCCATGGCGTACAGTCGCGCAGCAATGAACTCACCCATTTGGGTGAGTAAAGGATGATCTTGGTCTTTTCAGGAAAGGGCACGACGCCGATGGGACGCCACCGACTGGACGCCGCCCCGCGCCGCGCGGGCAAGCGCGGAACCGCCCTGCGCACCGGCCTGCTGGGCGCCTCGGTGGCCGTGGCCCTCGGCGCCGCGGCCGTCACCACGGGCATGGTCCCGGTCGGCAGCTCCTTCCCCTACGTGGGCGTCGACGCCGCGCCCTCCGAGGACAGGGCCGAGGCCGGCGCCGCGTCGCCGCCGACTCCGGACGGCTCCCCGCAGCGGCAGGGAGGGCTCGCCAACCTGTCCGGCCGGACCCCCTCCGGGGGTGTTTCCGCCAGCCCCTCCCCCACCCCGTCGGCCTCCCCCACCCCGTCGGCCTCAGCCAGCCCGTCGACCTCCCCCTCGCCTTCCGCCCCGCCGAGCCCGTCGGCCTCCGCCTCCCCCTCGGCCCCGGCACCCCCCTCGGCCCCGGCGCCCCCGTCGGCCCCGGCGCCCGCCTCCGTGCCGCCCCGGCCGCCCGCCCCCGTGGCCCCGGGCACCCCCGCCGCCCCGGCCCCCTCCGCGAAGGCACCGCGCAAGAGCAGCGCTCCCACTCCGGTCCCGGCTCCGGTTCCGGTTCCGGCGAAGCCGACCGCCCCCGCACCGCCGGCCCCCGAGCCCGGCGACGGCCACTCCGCCGAGGAGGCGGCCGTGCTGGCGCTGGTGAACCAGGAGCGCGCCCGGGCCGGGTGCGGTCCGGTCCGCTCCAATCCGCCGCTGGCCGCGCTCGCCGGAGCCTTCAGCAAGGACATGGCCGTCCGCGGCTTCTTCGACCACACCGACCCGGACGGGAACACCCCGTGGGACCGCGCCGCCCAGGCCGGCCTGTCGGGCCTCGGCGGCGAGAACATAGCCCGCGGCCAGGGTGACGCCGCTTCCGTGATGAAGTCCTGGATGAACAGCCCGGGCCACAAGGCGAACATCCTCAACTGCGAGTTCCGCACGCTCGGCGTCGGCGCCCACGTCGCCGCCGGCGGCCCCTGGTGGACCCAGGACTTCGGCTTCTGACCGCCCCCGGCCCGGCCGGCCCCGGGGCCGGCCCGGACCCGCCCGTCAGACCGAGACGAGCTCCGCGTCGACCAGGGCCGCACGGCCCGCGAGGATGATCCGGGTCTGCTCGGCGACGCGACGGCCCAGGTGCTCCGCGGTGGCGATGTCGGCCGCGTGGACGCCTTCCGGGCCTTCGTCGGAGTTGGTCTGGGCGGCCGCGCCGGAGAAGAAGCCCAGGCGGTTGAGGTCGTGCTCGGAGCCCGCGGTGGAGTTCCAGCCGGGCTTCAGGCCCAGGTTCACCCAGCTCATGCCGTGCTGCGCGGCCAGCGTCTGGAAGTACTGCAGGGTGTGCAGCTTGTCGCCGCTCTTGGACCCGGAGTTGGTGAAGCCGGCCGCCACCTTGTCCTGCCAGGCGTCGCCGAACCAGCGCTTCGAGGTGGCCTCGGCGAAGACGTGGAAGGCGCCGGAGGCGGTTCCCATGTAGGTCGGGGAGCCGAAGACGATCGCGTCAGAGGCGTCGAGCAGCTCCCACTGCGCGTCGTCGATCCCGTCCACCGTGATCAGGTGGACGGTGGCTCCGGCCCGGGCGGCGCCGTCGCGAACGGCCTCCGCGACGACGGCGGTGTGGCCGTAGCCGGAGTGGTAGGCGATGGCGACGACGGGGGTGGGGGCGATGGCGGACACGTGGATCTCCCTCGGGGAAGGCGTTGCGCCGCCTCACGGGTGTGCTGCGACAAGGAAAAGAGAAGCACTTACTTTTCGAAAGCGCAACCCATCAGTTAGCGCTGCGCGGAGGTACGCTTACCTCATGGACACACCAGCCGCCTGCACCGAAGCCGCCGAATCCGCATCCACATCCGAATGCCCGTTCGATGTCTTCGCGCGCGCGTGCCCGTCCCGGGAGACCCTGGAGCACGTCACCGGACGCTGGGGCAGCCTGACCGTGGGCGCGCTGCGCGAAGGCCCGTGCCGCTTCAACGAGCTGCGCCGGCGGGTGGAGGGCGTGAGCGAGAAGATGCTCTCGCAGACCCTGCACGCGCTGGAGCGCGACGGCCTCGTCCACCGCGAGGCGCAGCCGACGAACCCGCCTCGCGTCGATTACGAGCTGACTCCGCTCGGCATCGGGGTCGCGGACCGGCTGCTCGGCCTCATCCACTTCCTGGAGGGGAGCATGCCAGAGGTGCTGGCCGCCCGGGGGACCTACGACGCGGCGCGCGCCGGCCGCTGACAGCGCGGGCAGAAGTAGCTCGACCGGTTCATCCAGGGCCTGCGCCGCATCGGGGTGCCGCAGCGGCGGCACGGCTCGTCCTCGCGGCCGTAGGCGTCGAGCGAACGGTCGAAGTAGCCCGACTCCCCGTTGACGTTGACGTACAGGCTGTCGAAGCTGGTGCCGCCGACGGCGAGCGCCGCGTTCATGACGTCCCGGACATGGCCGAGGAGCTCCGCGCTGCGGGGGCGCGTGAGGGTGGCGGTGGGGCGCTCGTAGTGCAGCCGGGCGCGCCACAGCGCCTCGTCCGCGTAGATGTTGCCGACGCCGCTGATCAGGGACTGGTCCAGCAGCGCCCGCTTGAGGGTGGTCCGCCTCGCGCGCAGCGCGAGGTGGTAGGCGGCCTCGTCGAACAGCGGGTCCAGCGGGTCCCGGGCGATGTGCGCGATGACGTCGGGCAGCCCGTCGGGCGTGTTCTCGTGCAGGGAGAGTCCGCCGAAGGTCCGCTGGTCGACGAAGCGCAGCTCGGTGCCCCGGTCGTCCTCGAACCGGACGCGGACGCGCAGGTGCTTCTCGTCGGGGGACCCCTGCGGCTGCACGAGCAGCTGCCCGCTCATGCCGAGGTGCCCGAGCACGGACAGGTCCCGCCCGTCGAGGGGCAGCCAGAGGTACTTGCCGCGCCGCTGCGGCACCTCGATCGTCCGTCCCCGGAGCCGCGCCGCGAAGTCGGCCCCGCCGCCGGGATGCCGGCGCACCGCGCGCGGGTGCAGGACCTCGACGGACCCCACGGTCCGCCCGGCGACCCAGCGCTCCAGCCCCCGCCGCACCACTTCGACCTCGGGCAGCTCGGGCACGGATCCTCCTCCGGGTCAACGCGGTCTGGGCGGTGCCGCCGAGCCTACCGGCCCCCGCCCCGGGCCCCGGAAACGGGTCCGCCCCGCCACCTGCGGACAGGTGGCGGGGCGGGGCAGAGCCGAAGGAAGGGGTCAGGCGGTCGGCGCGGGGTCGGCGGGCGTCGGCGCCCCGCCCTCCTCGGCCGCGGCGTCGGCCGGAGCCTTCACCACCACCACGGCGGCCTGGGCGGCCGCGGCTTGTGCCGCGATCCGCTCGTCCGCCTTGGCGCGGATACCGCGCCAGGCGGACTCCGCCGCCTGCTGTTCCGCTTCCTTCTTGCTGCGGCCGGTGCCGGTGCCGTACGAGACACCACCGACGCGAGCGGCAGCAGTGAAGGTCTTCTCGTGGTCCGGACCGGTCTCGGTGACCAGGTACTCCGGAACACCAAGACCTTCCGCGGCCGTGAGCTCCTGGAGGCTGGTCTTCCAGTCCAGGCCGGCCCCGAGGTTCGAGGACTTCTCGATGAGCGGGTCGAAGAGCCGGTGAACCAGCTCCGAGGCCGCGTCGAGGCCCTGGTCGAGGTAGACCGCGCCGATCACCGCTTCAAGGGTGTCGGCGAGGATGGACGCCTTGTCCCGGCCACCCGTGCCCTCTTCGCCCCGGCCGAGCCGGATGAAGGAGCCGAGTTCGAGGCCGCGCCCGACCTCCGCCAGTGCGCGCGAGTTGACCACCGCGGCCCGAAGCTTGGCCAGCTGGCCTTCGGGGAGATCCGGGTGGGTCGTGTACAGCGTGTCCGTGACCACCAGGCCCAGCACGGAGTCCCCGAGGAACTCCAGCCGTTCGTTGGTGGGCAGACCGCCGTTCTCGTACGCGTACGAGCGGTGGGTCAGCGCACGCACCAGAAGGGCGGTCTCGAGTTGATACCCGAGCCGCCCTTCCAGAAGCGTGTGGGACGAGGCCGCGTTCTTACTGTCTGCCTGCTTCTCAGCGTTGGACAGCTCAGACATTGCGCCTCTCACCAGCCGCTCAGACCTCGAGGACCTGGCGCTTGTTGTAGGTGCCGCAGCTCGGGCACGCAATGTGCTGAAGCTTCGGCTCCTGGCAACGCTCGCACGAAACCAGGGTGGGGACCGCAGCCTTCCACTGCGACCGGCGGTGGCGCGTGTTGCTGCGCGACATCTTCCGCTTCGGAACAGCCACGGCTACTTCTCCTGCTTCTCGGCGGCGCTCTGAACTCCGTCAGATGCAGTGCCGCTCATGTTGTCCTTCTCGTCGCCCTGATCGGTCACGACGAGTTCCTGCAATGCCGCCCAGCGAATGTCGACGGCATCATGGTGGTGGTCCGGGTCGTCGTTCAGGCTGAGCCCGCAATCGGGGCACAGTCCCAGACAGTCCTCCCGGCACACCGGCTGCAGCGGCAGTGCGAGCACCACCACGTCGCGCAGCACGGGTTCGAGGTCGAACAAGCCGTCCTCGAGGAAGAGCGTGTCCTCGTCGTCCTCGGCGTCGTCGGCCGGCTCCGCCTTGGAGCGGGTCCGGTCGTCGGCGTCAGGGTACGAGAACATCTCCTGGAAGTCCGCCTTGAGCTCGCGCTCGACGGCCTCCAGACACCTTACGCACTCCCCTACGGCCGATGCACGGGCGGTGCCTGTGACAAGCACCCCTTCCATGACCGCCTCCAGGCGGAGCTTGAGCTTGAGCGGGGTGCCTTCCGGCACTCCGATGACCCCGGCGAGGCCGAGGTCCGCCGGTGCCGCGATCTCACGGAACAGCTTCTGCATGGCACCAGGACGCCGACCCAGCTCGTGCGTGTCGAACACGAGGGGGTTGCGGTGGTCGAGGCGGGTATTCAGGGCTGTTCCTGCTTTCACGGATTGCTCAAGATCGAAAGTTCCGCTGCTGTAGGGCAGCATGGATCGCGGTGCATACGCGCGACCGAAGTGCCAGGATACCCGGCGCTTCGCTCTGAGCCCAATCCGGCCCGGAGGGTACCTAACGCCCCTGCTCGTACTGGCGCAGCTGGTCGAGATTGATCATGCTCGTGTCGAAGAGGCTGGTCTCGTCGAGCGCGGGCTGCTGCTGCGCCTGGGGCTGCTGGTAGGCCGCGTACGGGTCGGGCTGCCCGTATCCGGCGTAGGGGTCGGGCTGCCGGGTGTCGTAGGGCAGGGCGTAGCCCGGTCCCGCGGCTGCGGCCTCCGCGCCGGCGTAGGGGTCGGCGTAGGCGCCGTAGGCCTCGGCGTGGGGCGCCGCGTAGCCGGCCCCGTCGGTGCCGGAGTACGCGTCCTGCTGCCGGGCGGCGGGCTGCTGGTAGGCGTACGCGTCATAGGCGGGCTCGGGCCGGGCCTGCGCCGGAACCGGCGGCGCCTCCGGCTCCGCGAGGCCCGCGAGGAAGTCCGCGTCGCTCGCCGAGCGGGACTGCAGGGAGCCCGCCGCGTCCTGGGCGGCCATGTGCGCGCCGAGGTCGTCCGTGGGCACCCGGCCCAGGAGCTTCTGGCGGCCCTTGCCGACGGCCTCCAGGGTCTTGGAGAGCACCGCCTCGAAGGTGGCGAGCTTGGCGTCCACGTACGCGTCCGCCTGGAGGCGCTGCGTCCCGGGGTCGTGGCTGCGCTCCGGGGCGTCCGCGTCGGGGCGGCCGTGCTCGTCGAGGCCCGGACCGCGGCCGAGCAGCTTCTCCCGGCCGCGGTCCACCGAGCCGATGGTCTTGCTGAGGACCACCTCGAAGTTCGCCAGCTTGCTGTCGACGTAGTCGTCGGCCTCGGCCCTGATCTCCTCGGCCTCGCGGCGGGCTTCCTCCAGGATTCGGTCCGCCTCGCCCTGGGAGCGCCGGGCGACCTCGGTGTCGGAGATCAGCGAACCGCGCTGGCTGTGCGCGGACGCGATGATCCGCTCCGCCTCGCGGCGGGCCTCCTCGACCATCTGGGCCCGGTCGCCGATGAGCTCCTGCGCCTGTGCGAGCAAGCCGGGGAGCGCCTGGCGGACCTCTTCGAGCCGGGCGAGCAGCTCGGCGCGGTTGATCACGCAGGAGGCCGACATGGGCATGGACCGGGCGCCGCCGACGGCCGCGACGATCTCGTCGAGCTTCTTCTGCACGTCCATGGGGGCTCGCACTCTCTCGGCCTCGGGCGGTTCCCGAGTCGGACGGGTCGACTGTAGGGCCACCGGGGCGGGCCCCGACACTGACTGACGGGCCGTCAGATCCCTACTTCCCGCGCAGCCGCTCCAGCAGCGCCGCGTGCACGTGCGCGGGCAGCAGGTGGGCCACGTCGCCGCCCCAGGCCGCGACCTCCTTGACCAGGGAGGACGACAGGAAGCTGTAGGTGGGGTTGGTCGGCACGAAGAGGGTCTCGACGCCCGACAGCCCCATGTTCATCTGGGCCATCTGCAGCTCGTAGTCGAAGTCGCTGACGGCGCGCAGGCCCTTGACGATCGCCGGGATGTCCCGCTGCTTGCAGAAGTCAACCAGCAGTCCGTGGAAGGACTCGACCTCGATGTTCCCGTAGTCGGCGGTCGCCTCGCGGATCAGCTCGATCCGCTCCTCGACGGTGAACAGACCCTGCTTCGACTGGTTGATCATCACGGCGACGTGGACCACGTCGTAGAGCCGGGAGGCCCGTCCGATGATGTCGAGGTGTCCGTTGGTGATGGGGTCGAATGACCCGGGACAGACGGCGCGGCGCAACTGAAGTCCCTCGCTCTCCGGGGCGGGCATCATGAATCTTCGCTGGTGAAGGCGGCGCGACCGTACCAAAGGGTGCCCTCGCCGTATTTCCGCGACCGGAGCGGCTCGAAGCCGTCGGGCCACGGGAAGGCGCCGCTCCTGGTGCTGCGCTCCACGGTGACGAGCGCGTCGCCGGTGAGCCAGCCATTGGACCGGAGTGTGAGGAGGATCTCCCGGAGATCGTCGTGGCCGACGGCGTACGGGGGGTCCAGGAAGACGATGTCGTACGGGTCCCCGCCGGCCCGGGCCGCGGCGATCTGTTCGGCCCTGCCCGCGCGGAACTCCGCTCCGGGCAGGCCCACCGACGCGATGTTGTCCCGGATCGCCCTGGCGGCCTTGGCGTCGGGCTCGACGAGCAGCGCGTGGTCCGCTCCGCGGGAGAGCGCCTCCAGTCCCACGGCGCCCGAGCCCGCGTACAGGTCGAGCACCCGGGCCCCCTCGACGCCGTGCAGCGACTCCCAGGTGGAGAAGAGCCCTTCGCGCATCCGGTCCGAGGTCGGCCGGGTGCCCGTGCCGGGGGGCACGGCCAGCCGTCGCCCGCCGGCGCTGCCGGCGATCACGCGGGTCATCTGGGGTTCCTCCGTACGGCGGTCAGGGGGTGCACGGCCCCCACGATAGGTCGTACCGGCCGGTCCGCGCCGGTCAGCCCTTCTCCAGGTACTGCTCGCGCTCGGTGTCCAGCAGGGCGTCCAGGGCGGTCCGCAGGCCGGGCAGCCGCTCCAGTTCGGGATCGGCGGCGACGACGCGGGCGGCCTCCTCCCGTGCCTCGGCGATGACCTCCTCGTCCTCGATGACGGCCAGCATCCGCAGCGAGGAGCGCACGCCCGACTGGGCCTGGCCGAGGACGTCGCCCTCGCGGCGCTGCTCCAGGTCGATCCGGGAGAGCTCGAACCCGTCGAGGGTGGCGGCGACGGCGGCGAGCCGGGCCCGGGCGGGACTCGCCTCGTGCATCTCGCTCACCAGCAGGCACAGGCCCGGGGCGGAGCCCCGGCCGACGCGGCCGCGCAGCTGGTGGAGCTGCGAGACCCCGAACCGGTCCGCGTCCATGATCACCATGACGGTCGAGTTGGGGACGTCCACCCCGACCTCGATGACGGTGGTGGCGACGAGCACCTTGACCTCGCCCGCGGCGAAACGCCGCATGACGTCGTCCTTGTCGGCCGGGTCCATCCGCCCGTGCAGCACCTCGACCGCCAGCCCGGACAGCGGTCCCCCCACCAGCTGTTCGGCGATCTCCAGGACCGCCAGCGGCGGCCGCTTGTCCCCGTCCTCCTCCGCGGCCTTCTTCTTCTTGGGCTCGTCCTCGCCGTCTCCGATCCGAGGACAGACCACGTACGCCTGGTGGCCGTTCTCCACCTCCTCGCGGACGCGCTCCCAGGCGCGCGACAGGAAGTGCGGCTTGTCCTTGGCGGGGACCACGTGGGTGGCGATCGGCGAGCGCCCGGCGGGCAGCTGGTCCAGTACGGAGGTCTCCAGGTCGCCGAAGACGGTCATGGCGACGGTCCGCGGGATCGGGGTCGCGGTCATCACCAGCAGGTGCGGGGGCTGCCTGCCCTTGGAGCGCAGCGCGTCGCGCTGCTCCACACCGAAGCGGTGCTGCTCGTCCACCACGACCAGCCCCAGGTCGTGGAACTGCACCTTGTCCTCGATCAGCGCGTGGGTGCCGATGACGATCCCGGCCTCGCCGGTGACCAGGTCGAGCAGGGCCTGCCGGCGCGCGGGCGTCCCCATCGAGCCGGTGAGCAGCGCCACCTTCGTGCCCCGGTCGGAGCCGCCGAGCATGCCGCCCTCGGCGAGCTCGCCCATCATCTCGGTGATGGACCGGTGGTGCTGCTGCGCCAGCACCTCGGTGGGCGCGAGCATCGCGGCCTGCCCGCCGGAGTCGACGACGGCGAGCATCGCGCGCAGCGCCACCATCGTCTTGCCGGAGCCCACTTCGCCCTGGAGGAGGCGGTGCATGGGGTGGCTGGTGGCCAGGTCGTCGAAGATCTCCCTGGAGACGGTCTCCTGGCCTTCGGTGAGGGTGAAGGGCAGCTTGGCGTCGAAGGAGTCGAGCAGGCCGCCGGGGGCTGGGCGGCGCGGGACGGCCGGGAGTTGGGAGTCGGCGTGGCGGCGGCGGGCGAGCGCGACCTGGAGGACGAAGGCCTCGTCCCACTTCAGGCGCCGGCGGGCATCCTCGATGTCGGCCTTGGTCGCGGGCCGGTGGACCTTGAGCAGGGCCTCGGTGAGCGGGACCAGGCCGCGGCCGTCGCGCAGCGCGGGCGGCAGCGGGTCCACGGCCTCCCGCACGCCGGGCAGCACCGCGTCCACGCACTTGGCGACCTTCCAGGACTCCAGCTTGGCGCAGGCCGGGTAGATCGGGATGAGCCGGCCGGCGAACGCGGTGGCCGCGTCCTGGTCCGAGGCGTCGGCGCTCAGCAGCTCGTAGGCGGGGTGGGAGAGCTGGAGCTTGCGGTTGAACGAGCCGACCTTGCCCGCGAACATCGCGCGGGTGCCGGGCAGCAGGTCCTTGTGGGGCTTGTGGACGCCGGCGCCGAAGAAGACGAGCTGGAGCCGCCCGCTCCCGTCCGTGATGGTGACCTCCAGGCGTCTGCCGCGACCGCCGTTGAAGGTCAGGATCCGGGCGTCGGCCACCTGGGCGACGACCGTCACGTGCTCGTCGATCTGGTCGGCGAGCTCGGCCAGCGGGGTCAGCTCGCCGCGCTCCGCGTACCGCCGCGGATAGTGGTGGAGCAGGTCCAGGGCCGTGTGCAGGCCGAGCTGCTCGGCCAGCACCTTGGCGGTGGCGGGGCCGAGGGTCTTCTTGAGGTCTTCGTCGAGCGCGGGCACGTGTTCCATTGCACACCATGGCGCCGACAAGCCGGTTATTCGACCCCGATGAGGAGCGGCGCGGAGTACCGCCCGCCCCGGTAGGTGACGGTGTCCACCGCGAGGTGGCCGTGCTGGACGTACGCCTCCAGGCGCTCCGCGAGCGCGTCCGGCACGTCCGGGCCCAGGACGAGGGTGACCAGCTCGCCGCCCGAGCCGAGCATCCGCTCCAGTACCGCCTCGGCGGTCTCGGGCAGGCTCGCGCCGATGACGGCGACGTCGCCGTCGATGAGCCCGAGCACGTCGCCGGCCTGGCAGATGCCCGCGGAGGTGAAGGACTGCCGTTCGGCGACGGCCAGTTCGCCGTAGCGGGTGGCGCCGGCCGCCGCGGTCATGGCGACCACGTCCTCGTCGAAGCTGCCGTCCGGGTCGTGCACGGCGAGCGCGGCCAGGACCTGGACGGCGGACCGGGTGGGGACCACGGCCACGCGCACCCCGTCGGCGCGGGCCTGTTCGGCGGCGGCGGCCGCGACCGCGCGCAGTTCGGCGCCGCCCGGCAGGAGGACCACTTCACGGGCGTGTGCGCGGCGGATGGCGGCGATCAGCTCGGCCGCCTCCGGCACCTCGCCGGGCCGGGCGTGCACGGCGGTGGCGCCGGCCTCCCCGCACAGTGCCGCGAGCCCTTCGCCCGGGACCACGGCGACCACGGCCCGCTGGGTGCGCTCCGCCCGGCCCCGGCGCTGCTCGTCGCCGAAGTGCGTGATCCGTATCCGGTACGGCCGCCCGGCGACGACCCCGGCCTCGACGGCCGCGCCGGGGTCGTCGACGTGCACGTGGACGTTCCACAGCCCGTCCCCGCCGACCACCACCAGGGACTCGCCGAGCCCGTCGAGCCGGGCGCGCAGCTCCCCGACCGCCGCGTCGGAGGCCTCCAGCAGGTAGACCACCTCGTACGCCGGCCCCTCCTGCCCGTTCGCGCAGGGCTCCGGGGGCTGCGGTACGGGCACGGCCCGGCCCCGGGCCGGCTCGGCCGCCGGCTCCCGGCCCGACAGCGCCTGCCACAGGGCCCCCAGTACGGCGACCACCCCGCAGCCCCCCGCGTCGACGACGCCGGCCCGGCCCAGCACGGCCAGCTGCCCGGGGGTCTCGGCCAGGGCGGTACGGGCTCCGTCGTAGGCGGCGCGGGCCACGTCCGCGGCCGTCCCGGCGGCGGACTCCGCGGCCTCCCCGGCCCGGGCGGCGGCGCGGGCCACGGTGAGCATGGTGCCCTCGACGGGGTGCGCGACGGCCTCGTACGCGGAGTCCGCGGCCCGGGTCAGCGCCTGGGCCAGCAGCCGGGCGGGCGGACGCCCCCCGGGCTCGTCGGCGAGTACGTCGGCGACCCCGCGCAGCAGCTGCGCCAGGATCGTCCCGGAGTTCCCCCGGGCCCCGGTGAGCGCGCCGTGCGCGTAGGTGCGCACGGCGTGGGCGAGCGAGGTCCGCGGTGTGCCTTCGGTCACCTCGCCGAAGGCCCCGCCGAGGGCGCGGTCGGCCGATTCGGCGGTGAGGTAGAGGTTGGTCCCGGTGTCCGCGTCGGCGACGGGGTAGACGTTGATCGCGTCGATGTCCTCGCGGGCCCGGCCCAGTGCGGCCACGGCCAGCGAGCTCCAGGTGCGCACCGCTTCGGCGTCGAGGGCGTGCGGCTGAGGCTCGTGCGGCACCGGGCGTTCCTCCTTGTGCGGGCCAGGGTTCACCGCAGGGTAGCCAAGCACTGCCGGGGCGTCCCGACCGCGGGGCGGGGGCGGCGGGCGCCATGGTAGTTTTCTTGGACCGACGCAGTCGTTGTATGCTGCTCCGGTTGCCCGATGAGAGTCGGGCCATTCCCCCGGCAAGCCACTTCAGATTCCTGAATCCGGTGCGCCGGTTTCACTGTAATTGCACCTGAAGTTTTGGAGTGACCTGTGGCTGCCAACTGCGACGTTTGCGCCAAGGGGCCGAGCTTCGGCAACAGCATCTCCCACTCGCACCGCCGTACCTCGCGTCGCTGGAACCCGAACATCCAGCGCGTGCGTGCCGTGGTCAATGGGACGCCGAAGCGCCTCAACGCCTGCACCTCGTGCATCAAGGCCGGCAAGGTCTCGCGCTGACGCCTCCCGTCGTAGCGCAGCCCTTTCCGGTTGCCAAGAAGGCCGGTCCACCTCTGGTGGACCGGCCTTTTGCCTTTCCCGGGCCCGGCGGCGCGGGCCGCCCCGCCGGGTGAGTCCGGTGCTCCCGCCGGGCTTCAGCGCCAGCGCCAGGCGTGGTCCACCGGGCCGATGCCCGCGCCGAGCGCGAAGCCCGCGGCGATGGCCCCGGTCACGTACTCCTTGGCCGCGGTGACCGCCTCGGGGACGGCCAGGCCCTTGGCGAGGCCCGCCGCGATCGCGCTGGCGAGGGTGCACCCCGTGCCGTGGGTGTGCCGGTTGTCGTGGCGGGGCGCCCGCAGCCAGTGCTCCTCCGCGCCGTCGGTGAGCAGGTCCACCGCCTCGTGTCCCCGCGCCGCGAGGTGGCCGCCCTTGATCAGCGCCCAGCGCGGCCCGTGGCCGAGGACCGCTCCGGCGGCCCGGCGCATGTCGTCCTCGCTCTCCACCACCACGCCCGTCAGCTGGGCCACCTCGTCCAGGTTCGGCGTGGCCACGGTGGCCCGCGGCAGCAGCTCTCCGCGTACGGCGTCCAGCGCGGAGGCCGCGAGCAGCGCGTCCCCGTGCTTGGAGACGCCGACGGGGTCGACGACGGCCGGGGCCCGGGTGCCGGCCAGCAGCTCGGCCACGGCCTCCACCAGCGCGGCCGAGGAGAGCATGCCGGTCTTTACCGCCTGTACGCCGATGTCGTCCACGACGGCGCGGTACTGGGCCGTGACGGCTTCGGCGGGGAGCTCCCAGACTCCGCGCACCCCGAGCGAGTTCTGCGCCGTGACGGCGGTCACCACGCTCATGCCGTGGACGCCGAGCGCGAGCATGGTCTTGAGGTCGGCCTGGATGCCCGCGCCGCCGCCGGAATCGGATCCGGCGACGGTCAGGCACAGCGGCGGGGCGGTGCCCGCCGGTTCGGCGGCGGTGCTCACTGCGGCCCGTCCTCGGGGGCCGGGTCGGCGCCGAAGTGGTCCCAGCCCCCGGTGCTGGTCCAGGGTGCGCCGTCGACGGTCACCTGGGGCAGCGCGGAGCGGTTCAACACCCCGCCGATGACCTTCCAGCGGGCCGGCAGCTTCACGTCGGGCGGGAAGGTCGCCACGATGGCGTGGTCCTCCCCGCCGGTGAGCACCCACTGGAGCGGGTCCACGCCGACCGCCTGGCCGATGTCGTGCATCTGGCTCGGGATGTCGACGGCGGAGGAGCGCAGGTCGATCCGTACCTTGCTGGCCTCGGCGATGTGCCCGAGGTCGGCGATCAGCCCGTCGCTGACGTCGGTCATGGCGGTGGCGCCGAGTCCGGCGGCGGCGGGGCCCGCGTGGTAGGGCGGCTCGGGGCGCCGGTGGGCCTCGACGAAGGCCCGCGGGGAGCGGAAGCCGCGGGAGAGGACCGCGAATCCGGCCGCGGACCAGCCCAGCCAGCCGGTGACGGCCACGACGTCGCCGGGCTGGGCGCCGGAGCGCAGTACGGGCTCGTGGTTGCGCAGGTCGCCGAGGGCGGTGATCGCGACGGTGATGGTGTCGCCCCGGACCACGTCCCCGCCGACCACGGCGGCGCCGGCGACCTGGCACTCGTCGCGGATGCCGTCCATCAGCTCGGTGGGCCAGGTGACCGGCAGCTCCGCCGGGACGACGAGGCCGAGCAGCAGGGCGGTCGGCACCGCGCCCATTGCGGCGATGTCCGCGAGGTTCTGCGCGGCCGCCTTGCGGCCGACGTCGTAGGCCGTGGACCAGTCGCGCCGGAAGTGCCTGCCCTCCAGCAGGATGTCGGTGCTCGCCACGACCCGCCGGTCGGGGGCCGACACGACCGCGGCGTCGTCGCCCGGCCCGAGCCGGACCGCCGGGGTGGTGGTGAGCCGTGAGGTGAGTTCCCTGATGAGCCCGAACTCCCCCAGCTCGCCCACAGTGCCCTTCATCGCTGTGCCCCTTCTTGCCCAGTCCGCTTGCGGTCGCGAGCCGTCACAGCTCTGGGTACCGTCAACAGATACGTCAACTTCTGCTCTCCGTACGCCCCGCCGTGCGCGGCGCCGGGTCCGCAGGTCTCCCCGCGGCGCTCGGCGACGCGGTACCGTGGCGTCCCTTCTTCCCCCGGCCCCTTCGATCGTGTGGGGCCCACCCGAAGGTTAGGGGAAATGATCCTCGTGGCCGCCCTGGAGGTTCCGTGGTACAGGCGTACATCCTCATCCAGACCGAAGTGGGCAAGGCGTCGTACGTCGCCGAGTCCATCGGCCAGATCCCGGGGGTGATCCAGGCCGAGGACGTGACGGGTCCGTACGACGTCATCGTGCGCGCCCAGGCCGACACCGTGGACGACCTCGGTCGCATGGTCGTCGCCAAGGTCCAGCAGGTGGAGGGGATCACCCGCACCTTGACCTGCCCGGTGGTCCATCTGTAGCCCCCGTCTACTCTGGGCCGGTGATGTCCCTCCACCGCCGGCCCCTCCGCGTCCTGGCCCTGCCCGCCGCACTGTCCGCACTGCTCCTCGCGGCCTGTTCCCCGGGCGGTTCCGAGGCCAGGGTGGAGCCGCCGGCCACGCCGCCCGCCGACGTCGCGGGTTTCTGTGCAGCACTGCACGAGGAACTCCCCGAAGAGGTGGCCGGCCTGGCCCGGACCGGCACCGAACCGGTGTCGGATCTGACCGCCTCGTGGGGCGGCTCGGCGATCGTACTGCGGTGCGGGATCCCCAAGCCCCCCGAGATGGCGGATCCGGCGCAGGAGGGCGTCCACGTGAACGGGGTGGCCTGGCTGCTGGAGGAGCTTCCCGACGGCGCCGGCTTCCGGTTCGTCACCGGCATGCGCCTGGCCTACACGGAGGTGCTGGTCGACAAGGAGCACGCCACGGACGCCGGGATGCTGGTCGGGCTGTCCACCGCCGTCTCCAGGACGGTGCCGGAGGGCATCTCCTCGTACTGATCGCGCCGGTCGCGCCGCCCGCGCGCCCGCGCCCGGTCACACCGCCGCCCGCCGGCCCGGCCCCGAGGGGCGGGCCGGCGGGCGGTCGCCGTACGGCTGTCGCTAGCGCAGTCCGGTGGAGCGGCGCAGGGCCGCCTGGATCAGGCGGTCCACCAGCTCCGGGTACTCGATGCCCGACTCCTGCCACATCCGCGGGTACATGGAGATCGGGGTGAATCCCGGCATGGTGTTGATCTCGTTGATGACGAACTCGCCGTCCTCCGTCAGGAAGAAGTCGGCGCGCACGAGACCCTCGCAGGACGCGGCGTCGAAGGCCTCGACCGCGAGTTGCTGCACCTCGGCGGTCTGCTCCGGGGTCAGCGGGGCGGGCACGATCCCCGAGGCGGAGTCGATGTACTTCGCCTCGAAGTCGTAGAAGTCGTGGCTGGAGACCGGCGGGATCTCGGCGGGCACGCTGGCGCGCGGGCCGTCCTCGAACTCCAGGACGCCGCACTCGATCTCGCGGCCGCGCAGCAGCGCCTCCACGATGATCTTCGGGTCGTGGCGGCGGGCCTCGGTGATCGCGGCGTCCAGGCCCGCGGCGTCGTCGACCTTGGTGATGCCGATGGAGGAGCCGGCGCGGGCGGGCTTCACGAAGAGCGGCCAGCCGTGCTCGCCGGCGAAGTCCAGGATGCGGGCGCGCGCCGCGTCCCGGTCGTCCGCCCACTCGCGGGGCCGGACGGTCACGTACGGGCCGACGCTCAGCCCGAAGGACGTGAACACCCGCTTCATGTAGTCCTTGTCCTGGCCGACGGCCGAGGCGAGCACGCCCGAGCCGACGTACGGGATGCCCGACAGTTCGAGGAGGCCCTGCAGGGTGCCGTCCTCGCCGTAGGGGCCGTGGAGTACGGGGAAGACGACGTCGACCTCGCCCAGTGCCTTGGGGACGGCGCCCGGCTCGGTGTAGACGACCTCGCGATTGGCGGGGTCGACCGAGAGCACGACGGCGCCGTCCTCGGAGTCGGCCAGGTCCGCGACGTTCGGAAGCGTGCGGTCGGCGATGGCCATCCGCTCGGGCTCGTCGGCGGTCAGCGCCCACCGGCCGTCCGTGGTGATGCCGATGGGCAGCACCTCGTACTTGGAGCGGTCGATGGAGCGCAGTACCGCGCCCGCCGTGACGACCGAGATGGCGTGTTCCGAGCTGCGGCCGCCGAACACGACGGCCACACGGGGCTTGCGGCCCTGCTGCTCAGGGGTCTGGGGGAGGTTCTCGCTGCTCATATCGCCACGAGGGTACCCGCTCGGGCGTCCGGAAAGGAGTCAGTGCCGTTCCGGTTTGGCGCTGCGTCCCATCAGCTCCTTGAGCGCGACCAGGGTCGGCTTGCCGTGGTGGACGATGTCGACGACCGTGTCGGTGATCGGCATGTCCACCCCGTGGCGGCGGGCCAGATCGGCCACCGACTGGCAGGACTTGACGCCTTCGGCGGTCTGCCGGGTGACCGCGATGGTCTCCTCCAGGGTCATCCCGCGACCGAGGTTGGTGCCGAAGGTGTGGTTCCGGGAGAGCGGCGAGGAGCAGGTGGCGACCAGGTCGCCCAGGCCGGCGAGGCCGGAGAAGGTCAGCGGGTCGGCGCCCATCGCCACGCCCAGCCGGGTGGCTTCGGCGAGCCCCCGGGTGATGAGGGACCCCTTGGTGTTGTCGCCCAGGCCCATGCCGTCCGCGATGCCGACGGCGAGGCCGATGACGTTCTTCACGGCGCCGCCGAGCTCGCAGCCGATGATGTCGGTGCTGGTGTACGGGCGGAAGTACGGGGTGTGGCAGGCGGCCTGGAGCCGCTGGGCGACGGCCTCGTCCACGCAGGCGACGACCGACGCGGCGGGCTGCCGGGCGGCGATCTCGCGGGCCAGGTTGGGGCCGGTGACGACGGCGATCCGGTCGGCGGGGACCTTGGCGACCTCCTCGATGACCTCGCTCATCCGCTTGGCGGTGCCGAGTTCGACGCCCTTCATCAGGGAGACGAGCACGGTGTCGGGTGCGAGCAGCGGCGCCCAGGCGGCGAGGTTGCCGCGCAGGGTCTGGGAGGGGACGGCGAGGACGGTGAAGTCGGCGCCGGCCGCGGCCTCGGCCGGGTCGGTGGTGGCGCGGAGGTTCTCCGGGAGTTCGACGCCGGACAGGTAGTCCGGGTTGGTCCGCCCGGTGTTGATGGCGTCGACGGGCTCCCGGCGGCGGCCCCACAGGGTCACCTCGCAGCCGGCGTCGGCGAGCACCATGCCGAAGGCGGTGCCCCAGGAGCCGGTTCCGTAGACGGCGGCCTTCACGGGACGTGTCACTTCTTGCCCTCCCCTGCGGCGTTGCGCCGCTGCTGTGCCCTTGCCTTGCGGTGGTCGTACGGCTGCGCGGGCGCGGTCTCGCCCCGCACCTCCTCCAGGAGCTCCGTGATGGCCGCCATGATGGTCTCGGTGGCCTCCTTGAGGACTTCCGGGCCCTGTTCCCTGTCGTAGAACGCGGAGAGGTCCACGGGCGGCCCTGCGAGCACCTGGAGGGTCTTGCGCGGGAACAGCCGGAGCCTGTTCTCCTTCGCGTACGGCGGCATCGCGAGGTTGGCGCCCCACTGGGCCACCGGGATGACGGGGGCCCGGGTGACCAGGGCCACGCGGGCGGCGCCGGTCTTGCCGGCCATGGGCCACATGTCGGGGTCGCGGGTGAGGGTGCCCTCGGGGTAAAAGGCCACGCATTCGCCGCGCTCGATCGCTTCCACCGCGGCCCGGAATGCGTCCAGGGCGTTGGTGCTCTCCCGGTAGACCGGGATCTGACCGGAGCCGTGCAGGATCGCGCCGACAATGGGGACCTTGAAGAGAGCGGCCTTCGCGAGCAATCGGGGGACGCGCCCGGTGTTGTACTGGAAGTGCGCGTAGGACAGCGGGTCCAGATACGAGTTGTGATTGACGGCGGTGATAAAACCGCCCTCAGCCGGAATGTGCTCCATTCCCCGCCAGTCCCGCTTGAAGAGCACTACCAGCGGCGGTTTCGCGATGACCGCCGCCAGGCGGTACCAGAAGCCGATTCTGCGGGGGGGCACTCGGACACCTTCCTCTAGGACCGGCGCGCGGCTCGGGCGCCTCGTCGTCGAAGGGAGAGTTTCGCCCTTGCCCCGGTCTCTGTCGAGAACACCGTACGCCCCGCTCACGCCACCGGTCCCCCGGGCCGCCCGGGCGAAGGCGACAATGGGCCGACACATGACCCGGCCATGACCTGACCATGGCCTACGACCGTGCCGGAGGGCACCGGGGGGAAGGGGCCGGCCACGAACGCCGTCTGGAGCCTGGTCGTCCCGCTGAAGCCCCTGGCGGTGGCGAAGAGCCGTCTCGCGGCGGCTGTGGGGGCATCCCGCCCCGGGCTGGCGCTGGCCTTCGCCCAGGACACCGTGGCAGGGGCCCTGGCCTGCGCCGCGGTCGCCGATGTGGTGGTCGTCACGGACGACCGCGCCGCCGGGGCGGAACTGGCCAGGCTGGGGGCCCGGATCGTCCCGGACGCGCCGGGCGCCGGGCTCAACGCGGCCCTGGCGCACGGGGCGCGGGCGGTCCGGTCGGTGCGGCCCGGGATGCCGGTGGCCGCGCTCAACGCCGATCTCCCCGCGCTGCGGCCGTCCGAATTGCTACGCGTGCTCGATAACGCTTCGGTATTTCCCCGGGCATTTCTGGCCGATGCCGCCGGAATCGGGACGACCTTGCTTTCCGCTGGGCCGGACGTGGAATTGTCGCCTTCCTTCGGCGGTCCGTCGCGGGCCCGCCATTCGGCCTCGGGGGCGGTGGAAATCGCGCTGGCGGGGGTGGACAGCGTGCGCCGGGACGTGGACACGGCGGCCGATCTGCGGACCGCCCTCACGCTCGGCGTCGGGCCGCACACCGCCCGATACAGTGCCGGTATGCAGGCGACCGCGTACACGTACGACTCCCGGACCCGCAGCGGCAGCGTGCTGCTGGACGACGGCACCCCGGTGCCCTTCGAGGCCCCCGCGTTCGACGCGGGCGGCCTGCGGCTGCTGCGGCCCGGTCAGCGGGTCCGCATCGAGACGGACGGCGAGGGCGTGGGCCTGCGGATCACCCTGGTCACGCTGCAGACATTCTGAGCTGCCCTTTCGGCGGTCCACCGGAGCCGCGCGCGGGCGCCGGCGCGGCGTCCGGGCAGCACCGCGGGGCGGCGTGGCCCCTGGGGGGAGACGGGCCGGC
>NZ_JBHXSC010000007.1:0-13751 GCF_042716505.1 Streptomyces sp. NPDC058674 | reverse complement strand
CTCGGTCTCGTGGGCTGGGTGATGTGTATTAGAGACAGGTGTGTGACTCGTGCCCCTACTTCTTGCGGGCGGTGGTCTTCTTCGCGGTGGCCTTGCGCGTCGCCGTCTTCTTGGCGGGCGCCTTCGTCGCTGCGGTGGCCTTCTTGGCGGCCGGAGCGGTGTTCTTCGCGGTGGCGGTGGTCTTCTTCGCCGCCGGCGCGGTCTTCTTGGCGGTCGCGGCGGCGGTGGTCTTCTTCGCCGTGGACGTGGCCTTCTTCGCGGTCGGCGTGCTCTTCACCGCCGCCTTCTTGGCGGTCGCGGTGGTCTTCTTCGCCGTGGTCTTCTTCGCTACCGCGGTCTTCGCCGCCGCCCTCTTGGCGGTGGTGGCCTTCTTCGCGGCGGCCTTCTTCACCGTCGCGGAAGCGCCACCGGTCAGGCTGCCCTTGGGCGCCTTCTTCACGGACACCTCGCCGCCCTTGGGCAGCTTCTTCGTGCCGCTGACCAGGTCCTTGAAGCCCTGGCCCGCGCGGAAGCGGGGCACCGAGGTCTTCTTGACACGGACGCGCTCTCCGGTCTGCGGGTTGCGGGCGTAACGGGCCGGACGGTCGACCTTCTCGAACGAGCCGAAGCCCGTGACCGAGACCCGGTCGCCCGCGACGGTAGCGCGGACGATCGCGTCCAGTACCGCGTCGACAGCGTCCGCGGCCTGCTGGCGGCCGCCCAGCTTGTCGGCAATCGCTTCTACGAGCTGCGCCTTGTTCAACGTCTTCCCCTTCGGAGACTTCGCCAGAACGAATGTGTTCAAGCTTATTTCGCACGTTAGGCGGATATATACCGCAAATCAAACACGAAACGGGCTAATCACCCTAGTGCCGCAACGCTGTAGGCCGTTACGGAGTTCCTTCGCATCAGTCGCCTTCAGGGAATCGACCCTCGTCGAGGTCCTTCATCAACCTGTCCAGGCGCCTTGCCGCACCGACGAGATCGTGCTTCGCCGTAGCGGTGACGACCAACAGCTTCCGGGACAGCGCCATCCTTACGCCCTCCGGGACTTGCAGTGAGCGCACCCTTGTGTGTGCTTCTTTCAGCCGGTCCGCGACGACTTCGTAGAGCTCAAGTTGACTGTCGCGTTCCATGCACAGATTGTGCCATCTGGGGCGAGTTGTCGCCTCACGGGGCCTCAACACACAGCTGTGCCCCCCACCGGAGGGTGGGGGGCACAGTGTTGTCGACGTGATCGGCCAATGGCGAATAAGCGCTGATCAGGCTGGAATCAGAGCCGAATCGTGCGGGGCTTGAAGGCCGGCCGGGTGCTTTCGTACGTGGCGATGTCGCTTTCGTTCTGAAGGGTGAGGGAGATGTCGTCCAGCCCCTCCAGCAGCCTCCAGCGGGCGTTGTCGTCGAGCTCGAACTCCGCGGTGACGCCCTCCGCCCGCACCTGGCGGTCGACCAGGTCGACGGTGATCTCGGCGGTGGGGTCGGCCTCGGTCAGCTTCCACAGCCGCTCGACCGTCTCCTGCGGGAGCACGACGGTCAGGAGACCGTTCTTCAGCGAGTTGCCGCGGAAGATGTCGGCGAAGCGGGAGGAGATGACCGTCTTGAAGCCGAAGTTCTGCAGGGCCCACACGGCGTGCTCGCGGGAGGAGCCGGTGCCGAAGTCGGGTCCGGCGACCAGCACCGTGGCGCCCTCGCGCTCCGGCCGGTTGGTGACGAACTCGGGGTCCTTGCGCCAGGCCTCGAAGAGGCCGTCCTCGAACCCGTCGCGGGTGATCTTCTTCAGCCAGTGGGCCGGGATGATCTGGTCGGTGTCGACGTTGCTGCGGCGCAGCGGGACGGCCCGGCCGGTGTGGGTGGTGAAGGCTTCCATGGTTCTCAGACTCCGGCGGTCGCAGGTGCTTCGGACAGGTCGGCGGGCGAGGCCAGATGGCCCAGCACCGCGGTGGCGGCGGCCACCTGCGGGGAGACCAGGTGGGTCCGCCCGCCCTTGCCCTGCCGGCCCTCGAAGTTGCGGTTGGAGGTGGACGCGGAGCGCTCACCGGGCGCCAGTTGGTCGGGGTTCATGCCCAGGCACATCGAACAGCCCGCGTGCCGCCATTCGGCGCCGGCCTCCTTGAAGACCTTGTCCAGGCCCTCCTCCACCGCCTGGAGGGCGACGCGGACCGAGCCGGGGACGACCAGCATCCGCACGCCGTCGGCGACTTTGCGCCCCTCGACGATCCCGGCGACGGCGCGCAGGTCCTCGATGCGGCCGTTGGTGCAGGACCCTACGAAGACGGTGTCGACCCGGATGTCGCGCAGCGGCTGCCCGGCGGTCAACCCCATGTACTCCAGCGCCTTTTCGGCGGCCTGGCGCTCCGAGGCGTCCTCGTACGAAGCCGGGTCGGGGACGCGGGCCGACAGCGGCGCGCCCTGGCCCGGGTTGGTGCCCCAGGTGACGAACGGGGACAGCGTGGTGCCGTCGATGACGACCTCGGCGTCGAAGACGGCGTCGTCGTCGGTGCGCAGCGTCTTCCAGTACGCGACCGCCGCGTCCCACTCCTCGCCCGCGGCCGGCGCGTGGTCGCGGCCCCGCAGGTATTCGAAGGTGGTCTCGTCGGGTGCGATCATGCCCGCGCGGGCGCCGGCCTCGATCGACATGTTGCAGATGGTCATGCGCGCTTCCATCGACAGCTGCTCGATGGCCTCGCCGCGGTACTCCAGGATGTAGCCCTGGCCGCCGCCGGTGCCGATCTTGGCGATGATCGCCAGGATCAGGTCCTTGGCGGTGACGCCGTCGGCCAGTGCGCCGGTGACGGTGATGGCCATCGTCTTGGGGCGGGCCAGCGGCAGCGTCTGGGTGGCCAGCACGTGCTCGACCTGGCTGGTGCCGATGCCGAAGGCCAGCGCGCCGAAGGCGCCGTGCGTGGAGGTGTGGGAGTCGCCGCAGACCACGGTCGTGCCGGGCTGGGTCAGGCCCAGCTGCGGTCCCACGACGTGGACGACGCCCTGCTCGACATCGCCCAGCGAGTGGAGGCGGACACCGAACTCGGCGCAGTTCCTGCGCAGCGTCTCCAGCTGGGCCCGGGAGACCGGGTCCGCGATCGGCTTGTCGATGTCGATCGTGGGGGTGTTGTGGTCCTCGGTCGCAAGGGTGAGGTCGAGGCGCCGGACCGGGCGGCCGGCCTGGCGCAGACCCTCGAAGGCCTGCGGGCTCGTCACCTCGTGCAGCAGGTGCAGATCGATGAAGAGCAGGTCGGGCTCGCCTTCGGCGCGCCGGACGACATGGTCGTCCCAGACCTTCTCCGCGAGTGTCCTACCCATCGCTTTCCCTCCGGCCGGCCGGTCGTGCCGGCGCTTCATAGAGAACTGGTGCACCTGATCGCCCGTACCCCACGCACCGGACGACGGCTCGGACCCAGTGGTTCGTGGACCCGCACATACAGACTCGCTGGTTCTTGGAAAAATTGAACTTGCGTTTCACAGTGTGAGACGCGAATATCGTTTCATGGACAACTCTAGCGGCGTCGGCGTTCTCGACAAGGCAGCTCTGGTACTGAGCGCACTGGAGTCCGGTCCGGCCACCCTCGCCGGGCTGGTCGCGGCGACAGGGCTCGCACGACCCACGGCGCATCGCCTTGCCGTGGCTTTGGAACACCACCGGATGGTGGCGAGGGACATGCAGGGCCGGTTCATCCTCGGTCCGCGGCTGGCGGAGCTCGCCGCCGCGGCCGGCGAGGACCGCCTGCTGGCCACGGCGGGACCGGTACTCACCCACCTCCGGGACGTGACGGGCGAGAGCGCGCAGCTCTACCGCCGCCAGGGGGACATGCGCATCTGCGTGGCGGCGGCCGAGCGACTGTCGGGCCTGCGGGACACCGTCCCGGTGGGCTCCACCCTCCCGATGAAGGCCGGATCGGCCGCGCAGATCCTGATGGCCTGGGAGGAGCCCGAGCGGCTCCACCGCGGCCTCCAGGGCGCGCGCTTCACGGCGACGGCGCTCTCGGGCGTACGGCGCCGCGGCTGGGCCCAGTCGATCGGCGAGCGGGAGCCCGGCGTGGCCTCCGTCTCGGCACCGGTGCGCGGACCCTCGAACCGCGTGGTCGCCTCCGTGTCGGTCTCCGGACCGATCGAGCGGCTCACCCGCCACCCGGGCCGGATGCACGCCCAGGCCGTCATCGACGCGGCGGGCCGCCTCACGGAGGCCCTGCGCCGCACCGGCTGAACCCGCCCCTCGACCACTCCCCCGGGCCCGGGGGCGCGAACGACGCCGCACACGTCCGAACTCGCGCCTCCGGGCCCGCACTTGCGTCCCCGCACCGGCGCGCCGGGGACGGCACGGAGCCGGACACGACGAAGAGGCCCTCCGCGATGGACGCGGAGGGCCTCTTCGATGCGTACCCCCGACCGGATTCGAACCGGCGCTACCGCCTTGAGAGGGCGGCGTGCTAGGCCGCTACACAACGGGGGCTAGCTGGTGCTGCTGTCACTGCGCTGGGCTACCAGGACTCGAACCTAGAATAAGGGAACCAGAAACCCTCGTGTTGCCAATTACACTATAGCCCAAAGTGGTCTAGACCAGACCAACAGTACCCCCGACCGGATTCGAACCGGCGCTACCGCCTTGAGAGGGCGGCGTGCTAGGCCGCTACACAACGGGGGCCCTAGCGATCCTGCATCAAGACGTCCGGGTGCGACCCTGGAGATCTCGCGGGAAGGATCTGTACCCCCGACCGGATTCGAACCGGCGCTACCGCCTTGAGAGGGCGGCGTGCTAGGCCGCTACACAACGGGGGCAAGCACTGCGTCACTACTGCACTGCGCTGGGGTACCAGGACTCGAACCTAGAATAAGGGAACCAGAAACCCTCGTGTTGCCAATTACACTATACCCCACCAAAAGTCAACCCCCTGCGGGGTCTTTCCTTCGGGTGGCGCCTCCGTCCGGCCTCTCGGCCCGCTCCGGCGGCGCAGAAAGAACATTACCGGATGCCTGACCGTGCTCCAAAACGGGTATCCCCTGCCAGCAGCTCCGGGAGCCGGTCAAGGCCTTCGATCCGGTGGATTCCCGCGGGCCCCGGGCCCCGGCCGCCGTCCCGGTCCAGCCAGACGGCCACCAGGCCGGCGTCGCGGGCCCCGCGGGCGTCGGTCTCCGGCTGGTCCCCCACGTACGCGACCTCGCCCGGCGGCAGTCCCAGCGCCTCGCAGGCGGCGAGGAAGGCGGCCGCCTCGGGCTTGCTGACCCCCAGCTCGGCGGCGCACACCAGCACCTCGAAGCGGTCGCGCAGCCCGAGGTGGCGCAGCTTGGGGTCCTGGTTGGCGGTGGAGGAATTGGACAGCACCCCGTGCCGGTAGCCGCCGGCGAGGGCGTCCAGTACGGGCAGCACGTCCGGGAAGAGCGTCCAGGCCGCCTTGTAGTGGCCGACGTACAGCTCGAACCAGGCGTCCGTCTCGGCGTCGGTCAGGGCGGGCGCCGCCAGGAAGTCCCGGACCCGGTCGCGGCGCTGGTCCTGGAAGGTGACCTCGCCCGCGGCGAACCTGTCCCAGTGCCGCTCGGTGGTCTCCCGCCACAGCGCGAGCGCCTGCGCGGGCGTCCCGTACCGCTCCTCCAGGCCCTCGTCGGCGAGGTGGCGGGCCAGCCCCGCCCGGTCGGCCCCGGTGTAGTCGAAGAGGGTGTCGTCGATGTCCCACAGGACCGCTCTGATGGCCATGCCCCCCAGTATGCGAAGAGCCCCGGGGGCGTGCCCCGGATACGGCCGAAGAGGCCCGGACCGCCCGCCGGGGCGGGGGGGTCCGGGCCTCTTCGGGCACGCGGGCGGGGCCGGTCAGCCGGCGAGCCTCGCCAGGGCCGCGTCGATGCGGGCCAGGGACTTGTCCCTGCCCAGGATCTGCAGGGACTCGAAGAGCGGCAGTCCGACGGTGCGGCCGGTGACGGCCACGCGCACCGGAGCCTGGGCCTTGCCCAGCTTGAGGCCGTGGGCCTCGCCGGCGGTCAGCACGGCCTGCTTGAGGGACTCGGGGTCGCTCCAGTCGGCCGCTTCCAGGTGGCCGCGGGCGGTGGTGAGCAGCGCCGCCGGCTCGCCCTTCATCGCCTTGTCCCAGGACGCCTGGTCCTCCACCGGCTGCTTGAGGAAGAGGAAGTCGACGTTGGCGGTGATGTCCGACAGGACGGTCACGCGGGTCTGGGCGTACGGCGCGATGGCCGCCCACGCCTCGGGGTCGAAGTCCTCGGGCGCCCAGTTGGCGTGCGGGGCCCGCAGCCACGGGCCGCAGGCGTCCGCGAAGGCCTTCGGGTCCAGCAGGCGGATGTGGTCGGCGTTGATCGCCTCGGCCTTCTTGAGGTCGAAGCGGGCCGGGTTGGCGTTGACGTCCGGGATGTCGAACTTCGCCACCATCTCCTCGATCGAGAAGATGTCCTGGTCCTTCGAGAAGGACCAGCCGAGGAGCGAGAGGTAGTTCAGCAGGCCCTCGGGGAGGAAGCCGCGCTCGCGGTACAGGTTGAGCGAGGACTCGGGGTCGCGCTTGGAGAGCTTCTTGTTGCCCTCGCCCATCACGTACGGCAGGTGGCCGAAGGCGGGGGTGGCCTTGGCGATGCCCAGCTCGGTCAGCGCCTTGTACAGGGCGATCTGACGCGGGGTGGAGGACAGCAGGTCCTCGCCGCGGAGCACGTGCGTGATCTCCATCAGCGCGTCGTCGACCGGGTTGACCAGCGTGTACAGCGGGGCGCCGTTGGCCCGGACGATGCCGAAGTCCGGCACGTTCTCCGGGGTGAAGGACAGCTCGCCGCGGACCAGGTCGGTGAAGGTGATGGTCTCGTCGGGCATCCGGAAGCGGACGATGGAGCTGCGGTGCTCGCCCTCGTACGCCTCGACCTGCACGGGGGTGAGCTCGCGGCAGTGGCCGTCGTAGCCCGAGGGCCTGCCGGCGGCGCGGGCGGCCGCGCGGCGCGCGTCGAGCTCCTCGGTGGTGCAGTAGCAGTGGTAGGCGTGGCCGCCGTCCAGCAGCTTCTGCGCCACGTCCTTGTAGATGTCCATGCGCTCGGACTGGCGGTACGGGGCGTGCGGGCCGCCGACCTCGGGGCCCTCGTCCCAGGTGAAGCCGAGCCAGCGCAGCGAGTCGAGCAGCTGCTCGTACGACTCCTCGGAATCGCGGGCCGCGTCGGTGTCCTCGATGCGGAAGACGAACGTACCGCCGTGGTGGCGGGCGAACGCCCAGTTGAAGAGGGCCGTGCGGACCAGGCCCACGTGGGGGTTGCCGGTCGGGGAGGGACAGAAACGTACGCGGGGGGGTACCTCCTGCCCGAGCGGAGTCGAGAGCTTGGGGGAGTTCGCGTTAGCCACGCTTGATCACCTTGTTGGTGAGAGTGCCGATGCCTTCGATGGTGACGGCGACCTCGTCGCCGACGTTCAGGGGGCCGACTCCGGCCGGGGTCCCCGTGAGGATGACGTCGCCCGGGAGCAGCGTCATGGCCTCGGTGATGTGGACGATCAGGTCCTCGATGGAGCGGAGCATGTCGCTGGTGCGGCCGAGCTGGCGCTGTTCGCCGTTGACGGTGCACTGGATGGTCAGGTCGCCCGGGTCCAGCTCGGTCTCGATCCAGGGGCCGAGAGGGCAGGCGCTGTCGAAGCCCTTGGCGCGGGCCCACTGCTTCTCCCGCCGCTGGACGTCGCGCGCGGTGACGTCGTTGGCGCAGGTGTAGCCGAGGATCACGTCCTTGACGCGCTCCTTCGGGACCTCGCGGCACATGCGGCCGATGACCACGGCGAGCTCCGCCTCGTGGTGGAGGTCCTGCGAGAAGGAGGGGTACGTGATCGGGTCGCCCGGGCCCACCACCGAGGTGGAGGGCTTGAAGAAGGTGATCGGGGCTTCGAGGCGGCCCTCGCCGTCGACGACGGTGTTGCCCAGCTCCGCCGCGTGCTCCGCGTAGTTGCGGCCGATGGCCACGACCTTGTTCGGGAGCACGGGCGGCAGCAGCCGGACCTTGCCGATCGGGACCTTGACCCCGGAGAGCTCGAAGTCCGCGAACGGGATGCCCTTGATGATGTCGAGGACGAGCTCACCCTCGGCGCCGGGGGCAGTGCTGCCCTCGACCGCGCCGAACGCGACATTGCCGTCGATGGAGAACCTGGCGATGCGCACGTGTTGCGTCTGCCCCTCTGTATGTCCGCTGGCTGGAGTATGCGGACTCCAGGCTAACGCGGCGGGCGGCGGCGCTCCGCGCTCGTCTCGCGCGGCGGCTACGGCGCGACGGCCACCGGCGCGTCCATCAGGATCGTGCGGCGCGGGTTCGCGGTCTGCGCCGGCAGCTCGACGGAGTGCTCCGGGGTGGCCGGGGCCGCCTGCAGCTCCTCCGCGTCCTTGAGGTGCGCGAGGGTGGTGCGGCGGGGGTTGGCTATGTTGCGGAACATCGTCGTCGTCTTCATCGGAGTTCGGGGTCCTCGGTTCGGTCTGTGGATGTCGGCTGTCGCGTGCGCCAGCCCTGGCGCCAACCCTTCAATGGGCAAGGCTAAACATCTGAATCCCCCGGGGAACCGAGAAGTAATGGCCACGGCTGTGTGAGTTTGCTCACCCGTGACCTGACATAGCGGGCATATCAGGCGGCCAATCGCCCCCACCAAAAGGGACATTGCGCTACTGAATGCGCCATTCCGCTCCTGATCATCGCGACTGGGACACCTTGCCAGCCCTGTTGTTTGGTTGGCGTAAGTCCGATTCGTACCGAAAACAGTCATACGTCGCGTAGCCCGCCTGTCACGTCCCGTCACCGACTCCCCGGGCGGACACGCGCACCTTGTTGGAGATCCTCCACTGTGCTGGAATTCGCGGGACCGCCGCGGGAAACAGTCGGCGCGCAGGTGGCGCGACTCAGCGCCGAGCGCGGCGGCAAGGAGAGGGAGACGCGCCGGTCACCGACGACCACCATGGGGCCCTTCGTGCCCCACGACTCGACACCGTCCCACCGGTCGCCCGGTAGGACGCCTGGTCCAGAGGTTGCGACGCTAGTGCAGGGACGATTCAAGAGGGATGACAAGGGGTCTCCCCAGGCCCGTAAGGGCCGTGGGGAAGCCGCGCAGGAGCAGGAGCCGCGCGGCGGGACCGACCGTGGCTCCTCGCCCCAGCACGCCCAGAACCGCGGGCCGGCTGTCGAGGGCGCGGGCGCCGCTGCCTCCGCCGCGGTGAAGGCGAAGGGTCGCGGCAAGCCCGGCAAGGGCAAGGCGGCCGTCAAGGCGGCCCCGGCCTCGCAGGACGTGGCGATACCGAAGGCCCCCAGTGGGCCGGGCTCCCGCCTCGCCATGCAGAACTGGCGCATCAGTACGCGACTGGTGTCGCTGCTGACCCTGCCGGTCGTCGCCGCCACCACGCTCGGTGGCTTCCGCATCAACGACTCGATGAACGACATCGCCCAGCTGGAGCACATGCAGCTGCTGACGACCATGACCCGGCAGGCCACGAACCTGGCTGCCATGCTCCAGGAGGAGCGGGACATGTCGGCGGGTCCGATGTCGATCACCAAGAACGGCAAGAGCAACAGCATCGTCGACGGTGTCCGGGAGCAGACCGACACCGCCGCCAAGGCCTTCGCCGCCGCGACCGACAAGGTCGACAGCACGGAGGACAAGGACGAGACGCTCAAGTCGATCCGCAACAACATCCTGCAGATCGGCCGCCAGCTCACCGGCATCGAGGACATCCGCAAGAAGGCGTACGCCAACGGCGCCCAGCAGACCATCACCGAGTACAACGCGCTGATCGTCTCGCTGCTCTCCCTCTCGCAGGACATGGCGCAGGCCACCTCCAGCCCCGAGATGATCAAGCGCACGCGCGCCCTGGCGGCGTTCTCCTCCGCCAAGGAGTACGCCTCGATCCAGCGCGCGGTCATCGCCGCCTCGCTCCCCGAGAGCCGTGACCAGCAGGGCGCCCTCCAGGAGAACGACCGGCTGTACGCCCTCTCCGCGCTCCGCGGCGAGAGCCAGGCGAGGAAGACCTTCGAACTCGTCTACCAGGGACGGCCCGAGGAGCTCCTCGCCTCACTCGGCGACGGCAACCCGGAGATCGGCAGGGCCGACCACTTCACCCGCCGCGTCCTGAGCACCGAGGGGCAGTTCGCCAAGGAGCAGCAGTACAGCTCCTGGCTGGACTGGTACGACTCCGACGGCACCAAGCTCCAGGCGATGAAGGTCATCGAGCTCACCCTGCTCGAGGACATGGAGCAGAAGGCCCGCGAGCTCAAGAACGAGTCGCAGCAGGACGCCATCCTCAACGGTGCCCTGATCCTCCTCGTCCTCGGTGTCTCCCTGGTCGGCGCCTTCGTCATGGCCCGGTCCATGATCCGCTCGCTGCGCCGCCTGCAGGACACCGCGACGCGCGTCGCCCAGGACCGCCTCCCCGAGCTCGTCAAGCAGCTCTCGGAGTCCGACCCGCAGGACGTGGACACGTCCGTGGAGTCGGTCGGCGTGCACACCCGCGACGAGATCGGCCAGGTGGCCGCGGCCTTCGACGACGTGCACCGCGAGGCCGTCCGGCTCGCCGCCGAGCAGGCCCTCCTGCGAGGCAACGTCAACGCGATGTTCACCAACCTCTCGCGCCGCTCCCAGGGCCTCATCCAGCGCCAGCTCTCGCTCATCTCCGAGCTGGAGTCGCGCGAGGCCGACCCGGACCAGCTGTCCTCGCTCTTCAAGCTCGACCACCTCGCGACCCGCATGCGCCGTAACGGCGAGAACCTCCTCGTCCTCGCGGGCGAGGAGCCGGGCCGCCGGTGGACCCGACCCGTCCCGCTCGTCGACGTGCTCCGTGCCGCGGCGTCCGAGGTGGAGCAGTACGAGCGCATCGAACTCTCGTCGGTGCCCGGCACCGACGTCGCCGGCCGCGTCGTCAACGACCTCGTGCACCTCCTGGCCGAGCTGCTGGAGAACGCCACCTCGTTCTCCTCGCCGCAGACCAAGGTCAAGGTCACCGGCCACGCGCTGCCGGACGGCCGCGTGCTCGTCGAGATCCACGACACGGGCATCGGCCTCTCCCCCGAGGACCTCGCCGCGATCAACGAGCGGCTCGCCGCTCCGCCGACCGTGGACGTCTCCGTCTCCCGCCGCATGGGCCTGTTCGTGGTCGGCCGCCTGTCCCTGCGACACGGCATCCGCATCCAGCTGCGCCCCTCCGACTCGGGCGGTACGACGGCCCTCGTCATGCTGCCGGTGGACGTCGCCCAGGGCGGCAAGAAGCCGGCTCCGATGCCCGGCCAGGCCAACCAGGGCGGCGCTCCGGGTGCTTCCGGCGCACAGGCTTCCGTGCCCGGTGGCGCGCGTCCCCCCGTGGGTTCGCCCCCGCAGCGCGGCCAGGTCTCCGGGAGCGGCCAGCGCACCGCCCTCCCGGGGCGCGGCGACGGCGCCCCCGGCCAGCAGCGTCCGCAGGGCGGAGCTCCGCAGCAGGGCGGTCCCGGTGCTGCGGGCGGCCGCCCGCAGTCCGGGCCGACCACCGCCGGGCAGGGCCAGGGCGCCTTCGGCTCCGGTGCGCCGCTGCCGGGCCGCGGCCCGGCCGGCGGCCCCGCCGGTGGTCCGTCGGGCGGTTTCGCCGGCGGCGGCCTCTCGGGCGGCCCGCAGGCCCGCCCGGCGTCCGCTCCCCCGGCCTCCGGTCCCGCCGGCTTCCCGCAGGGCAACGGCTTCGAGCGGCCGCAGCAGCCCCAGCCCCAGCAGGCCCAGGCTCCCCAGCAGCCACAGCAGTCGCAGCAGCCGGGCGCCCCGGCGCCGCGCGGCCAGCGGCCGCAGCTGCCGCCGCGCGGCGGCGCCGCGCGCCCGGAGCTCCCCGGCCCGCAGACCACCAGCTGGGGCGCCGACCAGGCGCGCGGCCACGACGAACTGTCGGGCCCCGGCTCGACGTCCGAGTTCGCCCGCCCGGACTTCAACGCCCCGATGCCCCAGGCCGACAATCCGGGCAGCACCACCGGCCAGTTCGAGCGCCCGGACGTACGGGGTCCCCTGAACCCGTCGGCCACCGGCCAGTTCGAGCGCCCGGAGCTGCGCGGTCCCGCGGACGCCTCCACCACCGGCCAGTTCGAGCGCCCGGGCTACCAGCCCCAGCGCCCCGGCGGTCCGGGTGTCGGCGGCTTCGACCGCCAGTCCCAGGCCCCGCAGCAGTACCAGCAGCAGCCCCAGGCCCCGCAGCCCGGCGGCGCGTACGCCCCCGTACCGCCCCAGCGGCCCGAGTCGCCCGGCCTGCCGCAGGCCTCCCGGGCACCCGAGGCGCTGCCCCCGGCGGCGCACGGCTCCGGCGACGCCCGCAGTCCGATCTTCGACACGCTGGAGTCGAACTGGTTCCGCGAGGAGGGGCAGCAGCCCCCCGCGCAGGGACCGGGAGCACCCCAGCAGCAGTCCGCACCGGCGGCCCCGGCGCCCGCGCCGCAGCAGCACCTGCCGCAGCGCGGCCAGGAGCAGGCCGAGCCCGCCGCGGCGGCCACCGGCGCCATGCCGACCGTCAGCTGGCGTTCCTCACCGAACGACGAGCTGATGCGGCAGGCCGAGCGCGTGCGCCAGCCCGCGGCCGGCGGCATCACGACCTCGGGGCTGCCCCGCCGGGTCCCGCGGGCGAACCTCGTGGCCGGTACGGCGCAGCAGCAGGCCGAGGCGCAGCCCGGCCCGCAGGTCTCGAGGGCCCCGGACGAGGTCCGCGGCCGTCTGACCAACCTCCGACGCGGTATCCAGCAGGGCCGTCAGGCCGGCAACAACGGACCGGCGACCGGCAGTTACCACATCGACCCCACTTATCAGCAGGAGCGTTAGTTGAGTTCGATGAGCCAGGCGGCACAGAACCTGAACTGGTTGATCACCAACTTCGTGGACAACACCCCCGGGGTGTCCCACACGGTAGTGGTCTCCGCCGACGGACTCCTTCTGGCGATGTCCGAAGGTTTCCCCCGCGACCGCGCCGATCAGCTGGCGGCCGTGGCCTCCGGCCTGACCTCCCTCACCGCCGGCGCGTCCCGGATCTTCGAGGGCGGCGCCGTCAACCAGACCGTGGTCGAGATGGACCGGGGATTCCTCTTCCTCATGTCCGTCTCGGACGGGTCCTCGCTGGCCGTTCTCGCACACCCCGAGTGCGACATCGGCCTCGTGGGCTACGAGATGGCCCTCCTCGTGGACCGAGCCGGCAGCGTCCTCACCCCGGACCTGCGTGCGGAGCTCCAGGGCAGCCTGCTCAGCTGACTTCTCCCCCTTCCGGCCGGACGGTACTTCCGGCCGGGAGACCGGGGCCCGAGCCCCGGAACCCAGTACCCCCGACAGGCCGTCATACCGTCCCCCCACCGGCCGCCCCGTCAGACGGCACGCTGACCACTGCTGTCCAGCCCGGAGGATCAATGACCCCGCCCCCCGCCTACCCCGATGCGTACGGAGATTCGTACTCGGAAGGCGACCAGCCGCTGGTGCGTCCGTACGCGATGACCGGCGGCCGGACCCGGCCCCGCTACCAGCTCGCCATAGAGGCCCTGGTCAGCACAACCGCCGACCCGATGCACCTGTCCGGCCTGCTCCCGGAGCACCAGCGCATCTGCACCCTGTGCCGCGAGGTCAAGTCGGTCGCGGAGGTCTCCGCACTGCTGTCGATGCCGCTCGGCGTCGCCCGGATCCTCGTCGCCGACCTGGCGGAGGCCGGCATGGTGGCCATCCACCAGCCGGGCAATGGAGAGGCCGGCGGCACGCCGGACGTCACGCTGCTCGAAAGGGTGCTCAGTGGACTTCGCAAGCTCTAGCGGCGGAGCGGCTCCTCGCTCCACCACCTCCGCGAAGATCGTGGTGGCGGGCGGCT